>JBGGNE010000293.1:0-24768 GCA_041287705.1 Methylacidiphilales bacterium
GCTATCGTCCTATGCAAAAACCTTCTTTCACTGTAACTTTTTAATAATCAACTTTTAAGAACGCGCCAAAATCCTGGCATTTCCTTCCAGTTTTACGCCGATTCACGCCAGATGCTCTATCTACAGACTGGAGCCTCCTTGAAGCTGCCCCTCAGACGACAAATCCGTGGTATTCACACGACTGAGACGCCTATCATCGGAGACACTGCGAGAACATGGGCCCTTCTCCCCGCGTCTCAATATTATTTACAGGAGTCAAAGGGCTGGGTAAGACACTTCTCCTGGACGCCATACGGTTTGCACTGACCCGAACATGGGCGGATGATCCGTCTTCTACCTAGCGAGCGAAGCACGCGTTCATCTTCCCCTCGTATCCGATACGATAATTTCAGACTGCAACCATCGTTGGGAAACCTTCTAAGCACCACATGGCTCTTGCAGGCACTCCTCCACGCGTCGCGATGGAGATTATGCGCCACAGTGACATTCGGCTTACTTAAAAGACCTACACCGACGCTGGCAAACTTCCGGTTATCGACGCCGTTTCGTAACTCCCGTCTTTCTCAGATTCCAAAGATCCTGAGAAAGTAGACTCACAAAGAGCCTCACAAAATTTGTTCTGCTCAGGTCCAAAACAGTCTGTTCCTGTCCAAGAAACGAAGAATTCAAGCAAGTCACAACTGCTTGAGCAAAAAGACGTTAGTCACTATCTGACCATTCCTGTCATGCCCTGTCCAGAAAAGGGAGAGGGGTGCGCGGTACAGGGTTCGAACCTGTGACCTCTACAGTGTCAATGTAGCGCTCTACCACTAAGCTAACCGCGCGAACGAGTTCTAAGGTCTAGCGTATGAAGGTTCGGTATGCAATGACTTTTTCAAAGAATTTCTGGCCGGTGATTCTTCAACTGATTTGGGCCGCGATATGCCCTGAAAGGCGCGGCGAACATAGCGCCTTTCATCAGTGCGAAAGACGGAGATCTCTGGAAGAACCGGCAGGCCGAGAGTCTGTCTCGTGCGCGACAGGACAAGGTAGAGCTGCCAGGAAAGATCCTCGCATGTGTCGGAACCGATATCGTTGTGCAGGGGGCGCTGCTCCCTACCTTCCATCATGCGACGCAGCGAGCGGCTTGGTGGCAGAATAGCCACTTTGCTCAGGTTATGCAGAAGCAGGTTGTGAATCTCCACGATTTGTTCCGTGACTTCTCTGCGGGCAAGGCGTTCCACGGTAAGGGCGATGCAGGTTCTCTGGTTAAATGGAGCATCCTCCTGTGTCGCGACATCCTGCAGCAGGGGCAGCGCGTGCGAGGAGCCGCAGCAGCGCAGCAGTACCACGGCGCTCAGCCAGTATGGAATGTCGATATCCTGAGCGAACGCGCCTTTACCGCCGCTCCCTTCGGGCGCCGGGCCGGGTTCGCGATCGCGGATGGCACGAAGCAAACGCTCTTCGGCGAGGTGGGATTTCCACATGGCCAGAATGGCGGCGCTGTTGAAAGAAACGACCGGATTGGAAGACTGCAACAGACGTTCTACGAGAGAGCGAAGCGTCTCGGTCTTGCCAGAGCCAGAGTCACTTGTTGCCAAAGCAGCGTCGGGCTGCTGGTAGATGTGCCAGAGGTGCACCCCCGCGCGACCACTCTCCAGGAGTGCGGCAAGCGCCTCCACATCTGGCTTTTCACGCATTTCAACCTCGGCGCACGCACCTGTGCTCCGGAGTTTCTCACGTAGCTCTTGAAGATTAACGCTGCGGGAGTTGAGTCGTGCGCCGCCCTTTTCGGCTTCCTTCGCTACCAGTGCCGCTGCGATACCGGCCGCTTCTCCCAACCGCTGAACGTCACGCTGCATGCGTACTGCATATGCGGCAGCCACACTAAGGCCCGAGGCTCGGCACGCGATCCATACGTTATCCAGAGCATTCGGCAACAGTATACGGTACGGAAGCTCGCATCGCAGGGGCTCGCGGAAGCTTTGGCAAATCCAGTAATAAAACAGGGACTGATCGCTCTCAAACTCGTAATCCACCGCATGCGTATCTGCAAACGTCATCGTGCCGCCAATGGCATCGGGATAGGTGGAACCGGCGATAATGTCGCGGAAAGTCAGCGTGGCGTCGGTACGGATCTGCCGCGACTGGCGCAGCCCTATGGACGGACCAAACGCCACGGGTCTGCTGGGATCATTCCAGGCTGCACGCAGGTATTGAGCCAGCCCCCGTAGTCTGGCGCGCGAAAGGTCCTCGGGGTCGGTAGCATCAACATAGCCTGCATCATAGTTACGACCGCCAATGTTGAAGCCCTTTGCTGTCTTATAAACGGAAAAACCGACCTGACTGTAGGAAAGACAAACGCCATCCTCGCTGCGGCCCATCTCGTAATCGGCGCCGGCCATGGCGCACAGATCGCCGTCGCCAGTGCTGTCGACGTAGGTGGTGGAAAGGAAACGTATCATGCGACCGTCAACCGCACCCAGAACAGCACGCACCTTGCGGGGAGCGATGTCTTTGGAATCGGAGTCAGATTCCGTTCGAGCATCCATGTCCATTTCTACATCGCACAAAATAGTTTCTCCGCAGAACTGTACACCGGCTTCCGCAAAAAGCGTAAGAATGGCGAGCCGCTTACCCAGGTGGTGCCACTGCACGCCAAAGCCCGCCGAAAATCCATAAAGCAGCTCCGAGTACTCAGCGGAGAGTTCATCAAGCTTCTGCTGAAGGCCACCGGGCATGCCATGGCAATAGCGCGTAATGCCACCATCGGTCCCAATGCCACCCGGCGAGACGGAAATGTCCAGAGCCAGGGTATTCGCCCCCTGCCCTCCAGCAGCCAGCGCGGCCAGCACGCCGCCCGTGCCGGTGCCTGCCACCAACACTTCGCTTACGCGTTCTTCAACCGGAGCAGGAAACGCTGGTCGGGCATTTACAGAAAAAGTGTAAGATGCTGATGCAGTCTGCGTAGAAAGTACCGACAGTCGGGCTGGTGCAGAAGCTCCCAGCAGAAATCGATCGGAAACGCAGGCGATTGGCTGTTGGAGACAGCCGGGACTTAAAACCAGCAAATTGGAAATACCGTTCTCATGCCAGGCAGATTCCGCCGACTCTGCGCCGGCTTCATAAACCGGGTAGTCTTTCTGCGAGCAATGGCTTACAAGAAACGAAGTGTTGGGGAGGCTCTGGCGAAGAAGCCGCGTGGCTGATAGAATATCTTCATGCCATGGCGCTGATCCCTCCACCGGCACGGGCCATGTCAGCCGGCGCTCACTCCCGCGTACAGATGCAAACCATCTGGCGCCGGGGATACCGGAGGCGGGCATCTGATCCACAGACGGGAATTCCGCCCAGTCATCCGGCGACTGGAGGACGAGACTGCGATAATTCGCGGATGCACGGCGCGGCGCCTCGTTCACGTTGCAAATCCGCGCCAGGATTCCATTCTCGGTGGCGTCAACCCATTGCCGCGCCACGATGAGTCGAGGGCCGGACTTTGTTGCCACCGTAACGCCAGTAATTGCACTCCCACTCCCATTTGCCTCAGCTACAGCCACAGTCGCTGCGACTGGCATGGCGTATAGCAGTGTTGAGAGGCCGTGTGTTATCTCCAGATCACGGGCGGCAAGCGTTTCCACCAGTGCAGGATCAAAACAATCTGCTTCACCACCCTGTATTTCATGAATGCGGGCAATCCACTTCGTCCAGGGATTGTCCAAATTCGCTTCTCGTGTTGTTCCCTCGCATGTGCGATTTTCGAGCGCCACAGTGCTTTCCCAGAGAATACTTCCCGAAGGCTCGACGAGAAGGACTTTCCTGCCATCTGCTGTGAGGGCGCGGGCTGCGGCAAAGCCAATGGTGCCGGCACCGCATACCGCGACATCAAATATGGTTTCGAAAACAGAGTGGCAGAGAGTTTCCAGCGATGTGGAACGAGGCGTGGCTGAAGGGACGGAATCAGTCATAGTAATGCAGTAAAAATGTTAAGTGACGCCCGCCATAGTCTTCAATATGGCGAATATGGTCAAAGCAATCTTTGCCGCACACAATTGCGTACCTGGTTGACCGTCAGCAGTAGCTATCGCAAGAATCGTTCTGTATGCATTGCGTATAACTCGATTTATGCGGGAGCATCGTGTTGAATCAATGTGCAGCTCCGCATCTTTGCTATGAAACAATCCACTCGCCTTGCCCTTTCTCTTGCCGGGGCGCTTTCGTGTCTGTCCCTGGGCTTCGGTTTCTCCGTCCCATCCGCCCTCGCCGCGCCGAATGAGCTCACCGTCATCTCCAATGTCACGACTCCCCGGGTGGCGTATGACCTGGAGAAAGAAGGAAACAACCTGAAGCTGATTCTGGAAGTCGCTTCCTTCGATGATGGCGCACCTGCCGGCAAAGGCCTGGCTGTCGATGTAGGTGTTGTGGCGGATAAGGAAGTGAGGCTTAAGGCAAAGGATGCCAAGATCTCGGGAAGCAAGGGAGTTACCAGATATACCTTCACTATTCCCGGCGCAGCTGTTGTCACCAGCGCGGATGGCTGGAAGAAGCTGCGCCTGGCGTTTGCCGTGGAATGGGCAGGTGCGACGGGCAAGCCGGACGCGCCCGCGCGCCTGAAGCAGGCTTTTCTTCATGTGCGCCCCCGCGCGGCTCACGCGGGCCTGTCCCTTGCGGTCGCCGACTGGCAACCCGTGGATCTGGCCGAAATGGAACGGCTGGAGGCCGATCGCGCGCTGGAAATCGGTTTCGACTTTGTGCAGCCGCTGGATGGCAAAGCCACCATCGTTATTGACGATGCCGACGGCATTCGAGTGCGGAACCTCGTCACAGCGCAGGTTTTCCCTAAGGGGACCCACCGAATTGCCTGGGATGGCCTGGATGAAAAGGGCAACACGGCCCTTCCTGGCAGCTACAAGTGGCGCGCGATTTCACATCCCGGACTGGTGCCGAAGCATCAGATGGATTTTGTCAACGCGCCTGGCTCCAACCACGGCACCCTGGAAGCTGCGGTTACCAACGGCTCATCCATTTTCTTTGCGGCGACAGTTGCCGAAGGTGGGCATGAGATCGTGGAATTCACGATGGATGGAACGTTTAAGCGTGGTCATAATCCCCCAAACGGGCATGGATTGAAGGGTGTTGCGCTTGCTGCGGATGATCAATATCTCTACGCTGCACATGAGGGCACGGCATGGGGCGATAAGATCGACAAAAACAAGAAAGACTGGAAAGGAACGAATTCGCTGACGGTCATGCGGATCAATCTGGCAACGTGGAATCTGGAAGAATTCACCGATTCCGCTGATCCCAAAGCGCCCAAGATTCGCTTCGCCACGCTTGCCGGCTATGAGTTCGGCCCTGGTTCTGCCAGCGGCAAGGCGGATATTAAAGTGCTGGGCGGACTGGCATGCGTTGGCGGCCGCCTTTTCCTCGGCGATGTTGTTGCAGGCGTGGTGCGAGTTCTGGATCCCAGGACCGCCAAGGAAGAGCGCACCTTTCCCCTCCCCGGCGTGATGAGTCTGGTTGCTCAGGGAGATGCACTCTACGCGATTGCCGAAAACAAACTTGTCAAGGTCGACACCACGAGCGGCAAAACGACCGCAATCGCCACTCTGGAAGGCAAGCCGGGCGGCTTCACTGTCGCCACCGATGGGCGCTTTTACGTCAGCGACCAGCAGGATAACATTGTGCGTGTTCTGGATGGCAAGGGTAAGCAGGTGTCCACGATTGGCAAGCCAGGCGGTATTGCGCCTGGGCCGTACGATCCGCTCAAGATGCAGAATCCCGCTGCGCTGGCTCTGGCTAACGGTCAGTTATGGGTTACCGAACGCAATCGCTGGACGCCCAAACGGCTTTCCTCCTACGACGTGAAGACAGGCGCTGTGGGCAAGGAGTTCTTTGGTCCCACGAATTATGGTGCTCAGGGCGCTGGGTTTGATGACAAGGATGAGACGAAGTGGATTGGCCAGGGCACCATGTTCACGCTGGATTACGCCACAAAGACCGCCAAACCTACCTCCATTACGGGCGGAGAAGGCGGACGTCGCCACACGTGGTGGCGTCAGGATGGCCGCACTTTCCTGATCACTTCCGGCAAAGCCACCTACATTCAGGAGCTACTCCCGAACGGAACGCTGAAGCCGCTGGCAATGCTATCGGCTACCCATCAGTACAGTTATAGCGAAAACTGGAATCCCCCTGCGGCATTCCTGGAAGCATTTGCCCGCGATTTTCCTGACGAAAAGCTCAAGTACATCGAAGGCACCACCAAGCTGCAGCGCGGCCAGCCCAGCAAACACAGCGGCATGCTCTGGGTCGACAAGAACGGAGACGGCGCCATGGAGACTTCAGAAATCGAGTTTGCGGTCGCTGCCGAAGGTCTGGGCGGATCCGGCTGGAGCCACGATTTCCATGACCTCACTCTGCGTGTACTTGCCACGGTGGACGGTAAAAATGTCCTGGTGGCACTCAAGCCTGATGGATTTTATCCCACTGGCGCTCCAAAATACCCTTCCTTTAACGATACAGTCAAGGCGGGCATCGCACTGAAAGGCGTTCCTGGCATTGGCTCGGAAACAGCCGTGGATCGTTTCGGCAACCTCTTGGTAAGCGGCACGCCGGATCTCTGCGCTGTTACACCAGAAGGCAAAAAGCTGTGGACTTACCCCAATGATTACCGTGGCGTGCACGGCAGCCACAACGCTCCCCTTCCCTCGGTGGGCGAAATGCAGGGCGCTCTGTTCTTCAGCGGTGTGGTGCCACTGGATGAAAAGTCTGACGTGTTCCTGATTAATGGAAACCACGGCCAGGCATTCGTGCTGACAAGCGACGGCATGTATGTCGACGCAATGTTCCCGGATTGTCGTATGATGACGAATCCGCAGGGCGGCGGCATCGGTATTCTGGGCGGCGAATGTTTTGGCGGAACTTTCGGCAAGTCCGAGAAGGACGGCAATTATTACTTCCAGGGTGGCGGCATCGCCTACCGCGTCTACAAGATCGACGGACTGCGCGAATTGCGCCGGACGGATGGTTCGCTGAAGCTTTCCGCGCCCCAAGCTGCCGCAGCTGAGCGTAAGAAGACGCGTCTGGAAGCAGAAAAGGCGCAGCTTCAGGTTGCGACAATCCCCGCACTGGAAAGCGGAAGCAAGATCATTATCGATGGTAAGGATGGCGACTGGAAGGCGCTGCAGCCTGTCGCGAAGTGGAATCGCGGCAATAAGTTCCCGGTGAACATCCGCGCGGCTCATGACTCCGAGAACCTGTATCTCTTCTACACCGTAAAGGACGCCTCGCCCTGGGTGAATAATGGCAAGGACTGGCAGTCCCTCTTCAAGACCGGAGATGGTGTGGATCTGCAAATCGCCACCGATCTCTCCGCCAACCCACGCCGTGCCGCCGCGGCTCCGGGTGATATACGTCTCTTCGTCGCCCCCAGTGCGGCAGGAGACGTAGCTGTGCTTTATCGCCATCGGGTGCCGGGTGCCAGGGATACGGAAGGCGTAGTCTTCCAGAGCCCATGGCGCAGCGAGAAAGTGGACGTTGTGCGCAAGCTGGACAACGTCAAAATCGCCGTAACCAAAGCAACTGAAGAATACCGCGTGGAGTTTTCTGTGCCCCTGGCCGAGCTGGGGCTGAAGGATAAGCTGGATAAGAAGCTGAAGGGCGACTTCGGCGTCATCTACGGCGATGGTGAAGGCACCATCAATGTGTTCCGCAATTACTGGAACAACACGGCCACCGGCCTTGTGAATGACGTGCCCGGAGAGATCATGCTCAACCCCAATCTGTGGGGGGAAGTAACCCTGAAGTCACCAGGCAGCGCTGCAGATGCCGACGACAAGGACGACGAGTCCGCCACAAAGCCCAAGCCCAAAGCCAAGTAATCCTGCCCCCCATGCACACAACTATTCCCCTCTCCATGAAATCCCTGCTTGGACGGTGCACCCGGAGCCTGGCAATGGCCGGTATGGCCTGGGTCTCGGTATCGCTCGCGCTTCCGATTTCCCTGAACGCCGAGACAATCACAAATGCAGGCATCTTCGGCAACTCCGGCGAACAGGGCGCTACCCTTGTCCGCTTCGCCCCGAAGCAGGCCTCCGGAATGGGTGCCGCCTATGACCGCTTCGGCACACTGTGGGATCGCGGCGGCGAAGGCGTTCTCAACCGTTACGCACCCGACGGACGCCTCCTTGGCACCTGGAAGATCCCCGCCATTAAGGGCAACCCCAGCGGCGGTTCGCTTCAGGATTCCATGCTGCTCATCGGCGATACGCTCCTGATCAAAGATGGCCGCAAACTCTTTACGCTGCCCATAACGGCCGAGCCTGGTGCGCAACCCGCTCTACTGCCGGTGGAGGCAAACATTCTCTCACCCAGTTCCCACGATGGCTGGGCTGCGGCTGCCCTGGATGGAGAGATCTTCCTGGTAAATCTGGCCGGCGAGAAGAAACCGATCCTCACCGTAACGGAGCGCCTTTTTGACGTTGAGTTTGGCCCCGAAGGCGGCGTCTACATGCGCACCCTGCGCGATGTTAAGGGAACCCAGATCATCTCGCGAATTGATGCTGCGGCTCCCGCGGACAACAAAGGCCCCTGGCCCCGCATTGGCAACCGCATGCAATGGATTGCCGGAGAAGCTGGCAAACCCGGGCACTGGTTCGCTCACGAAGGTCACGGAACGGTGCGCCGCTTTACCGCGGACTTCAAGCCGGATCCCGGGGTGATTCTCGGCGGCAACTCAGGCTCCTTCATTGGTTACGTGCCCGGCAATTATGAGATGGAAAACGGCTGCGGGCTCACGTGGATGGGAGGCAATCTCTATGCGTTGTCAGGTCGCACAGGCATTCTGCATCTGGTGGAGTGGAAGGAGGACGAAAAGCGCCTGGAGTACGTGCGGCGCATCGGCTGCGTGGCGCGTTGTCCTTCCATGGGAATCACCAGCAAGGGCAAAGTCTACTACTACGGCGGTATCTGGGAATGGACCGACGGCCCGGATGCTCCACTCATCCATGGTGTCCCGACAAGAGAAGGCCCGATCGCCTGCACGACCACGGCGGACGATCAGATCATTGCCCCTCTTACGAGCAAGAATGCCAATGATTGCTGGATGCAGGCCACTCGTGGAGACGGCCCCGCTTCGCGTCACAAGACCGAAATGCTGCCGAAAGATTCCGTCGCCGCAACTATGATTCCCTTCCAGAAGAGGGAAGCGCTCCTCCTGGTCAACACTACCGGCAAAGGTGTCGCCCTGCAGCTGGATGGCAAAGGTGAGCCGCAGAAGAAGCTGTTGGACATCGATCTCCAGGGAAGCAAGCCGCTGTCAAAAATCAGCACGTTATCCACACTGTCTGGCGGCAATATTCTGGCCGCTGCGGATGGCGCCATCGTTGAGTTCGCCCCGGAAGAAGCGACGCCTGGCACTTACAAGGAGCTGCGCCGCTGGAACACCTGGACGGCTCCTGCAAATGCCCAGGGTGGCGGCGATTCCTCGTTCGGCGCTCGTGTCAAAGTAGCCTTCAGCAAGAAGCGGCTCTGGGTATCAGACACCGAAAAGCATCGTGTCCTCTGCTTCACTCTGGGTGCCAGTGGTGAACCGACACTAATTGCCACATACGGCACGTCCGGCAAGCCCAGTGATGATCTGCTTTCCCTGAATCTTCCAGAGAGCATTGCTGCCAGCGGTGATCGCGCCGTGGTTTTCGATTCCGCCAATCAGCGGATCGTAAAGCTGGAAATTCGGTAACTGTGGCACCAGACTATTCAGCGGAGTTAGTTGTCGCTCTGTCCAAGCGGTCTACATTAGAGACAGAGCGCCGGATTTGAGCACAAAAATACCCTTTTGGTCGGATTCTGACACATTGTTAAATATGCATTAACGAAAAGGCGTGACGTCTCCCTGAAAATACCGTAAGGGGATTTCCGACCTTGAAATCATCATCCGCCACTACCGATTATCGTGATATCCTCTTGATTCTGAGGAAGAAGAACTTTAAGCCCAATTCTTCCGTTGAACGACAGGTAGCGGCGCACGTCCGCACCCTGATCGAGAAGAAGAAACTGGCCCCCCACGTGCGCCTTCCACCTATACGCACACTGGCAGAGCTTTGGGATACGAACTACTTCACCGTGCAGGCCGCGCTGAGTCGGCTGGTAGGCGAAGGGCTCATTGTGCAAAGCCCAAAGAAGGGAAGCTTTGTCGCTCCTCCCCGCCGCGCCCTGCGTCGCGCCTGTCTCTACCATGATCAGAATCTGAGCGAAGACTGGCAGAAGGAGTTCTACTCCCTGCTCAACATCACGCTGTATCGCATTCTCTCCATTCGCGGTGTCATCACCGTTCCCTTCTTCGATCATCGCCCTGTGGAGAAGCAGCACACCGCGCCCGTGGAAATCCGCGATATGGCGCGTGACGGCGAAATCGATGCGGTCATTGCCACCAGCATAGCCCACTCCGCCCTGCCCTGGCTGCAGAAGCTCGAAGTCCCGGCCGCTTCCCTCATGCTGCCCACGCCGCAGACCGTTATCCGGCTCGACTACCTGCAAATGGCACGCATGGCCATTGATGAGGCCGTTCTGCTGAAACGGAAGCGCATGGGCCTGATCCACATCTCCATGCCCGTGAAAGCCCGTCCCAGCCAGGATCTTCTGCTTTCTGAACTGGAGCGTCTGGGTAAAGAAAATGGTATCGAGATCCTCAGCCCTACGGCCTATGAGCCCGCACCGCCAAATCACTGGGAGCAAGTTGGTGCGGATCAATGTGATAAACTGCTTCAGGGAGGTGTGCGCCCTGATATCCTGTTTGTCTATCCGGACACCTATATAAGAGGAGTGGCGACCAGCCTGTTGCGGCATCACATCCGCGTTCCGGAAGATGTCGCCCTTGTATCACATCGTAATAAGGAAAGTTCCATTTACCTTCCTTTTCCTGTTACCTGGTTAACTGTCAAGATTGAAGACTTTGCACAAGGTCTTATCAAACAGATAGATCGACAGATAACAGGAGAACCGCAGGAGCCTGTTTCGATTCCTTTTGCCATCGAACGGAGCGGACCATCTATCTAGGGTTGCAATACTGGCATAAACGCTTTTCCATCGCGGGCGTATCTGACTACTTTTTATTGTACGGGACGTGATTTTTCCCTTCCCCACTAAAATTTTTTCGATAGTCTTTTCCCCATGGCATGGTCGTTTGCTTCGCTCTTATCCTCACGTCGTAAAGATTTACTAGCGCTTCCTCGCAGAAGTCTTTTGATGGAAACGCTCGAAGACCGCATCTTGTTTGATGCGGTACCGCAGGTAAAAGTTGATATGGCCCCGGGAGGGCCAGCCGACAATACGATTGATCCGGTCGGCCAGCCGATGATCAATGAGAATTTCAATTTCTCTGTAAGATTCCAGAACACCGGCAGCCAGACAGGCTACGCCCCCTTCATTGACCTGAAGGTCGCCAAAGGCCTGGATCTGACTGCTGCTCCCACCTACCTGGGCACGGCGCTGACTCAGGTGGCTCATTTTGAGAATACCGGGGCGGTCGCGCAGAACTTCACGCATCCCTATCTCACCTCACCTGGTAATGTCATAACACTGAATCCCGGCGAGGAATTCTATGTATGGGATCTGCCCTTCGGCAGCTATGTTCCCGGGCAGCAGCCTCTGGACGTTATGTTCACGGGCAGGACCGACAAGGTGGGTGAAGGAGCCGTTGTAGGCAGCAGTTACCTGCTGAATGCCCGCGGTGGCTTTCGTTACGGCCTCACTCCCACAGACGATGCTCCTGCTGATCCCGCGATTATCTCCAGCGGCGGCAATTCCGGTCAGGGCACCGTCATTCCCCGCGTTTGGGAAGTGGGCAAGGACCTGTTGATCCACGAAGATGAAACGGCCACAGGCTCCAATTTCGAAGTTCCCTGGGAACTGTCGGTAGACGTAGCGACAGGAGAGACCGTTGCCAACGTTCAGCTTGTAGATCAGCTGCCCAACAATCTGATGTTCATTCCCACGATTGGGAAAGTTCAGATTTCCATTAACGGCGGCGCTTTCACGACCCTTAATTCCGCCCAGTGGACGTTCCGGGATGCCCACAATGGAACGCTCAGCACAGCCGACGATACAGAGCCGGGTGGCACATTCACCGTCAATCTTGGCGCCATTACGGGTCAGGCAGGCATGGATGTTCGGGTGCGCTACGTCACTTTCGTACCTGAGTTTGAGCATGACGATGGTGATGCCAGCGGCAGCAGCCAGTCCGGCAGCACATACGATGGTGACAACGGCAATGGTGTAGACCTCGATCCCATTCTGGATCCCATCACCGGCGCGTCGGATATTTCCAGGAACGGCGTTAACGGCACGGGCTTCTATGATTTGAACAACAACGGCATTCAGGAGCCCGGCGAAAATACGGTGACGGATAGCGTCGCCACGCCGTTCCTGACGCCCAATACGGATACTCTTCAGGATCAGTCGCTTGTGGTGCAGAAGTCGGTGACCGGCAATACGGAAAGCTCAAACGACGGCGCGACGCCGAACTTCGTTCCGGGTGATTCGCTGACGTACCACATGGATTTCCAGGTGTCGGACTACTTCCAGTTCAATAACCTGTACATGGTGGACAAGATGGGTGACGGTCAGGTATTCGACGCGGCCCGGCCCGTCACGCTGACCTGGACCGAAGCGGGTGTCACTTATACCGCTACCCTCAACGTGGGTGCGCTGGTTACATCTGTCGCGAGCTTCGGAAATAGCAACGGGGTTGTCCAGACGCAGTATTTTGCTGGCAGCACGCTTCTCTTCACGACCTATTATAACAGCTCTCAGGCCAACGAAGGTTTTAACGTTTCGTCGATTGATCCATATCTTAGTTACCTGACGACTCAGGGCGTGGCTAACACGACGTTTACGGGCGGCCAAACCGTTTTCGTGTTCAACATGTCGAACATCATGGCCCAGGCAGCCGGCGCGGCGGGCTCGCCTGGTGGTGCCGGGTCGCTGTTTGGTGGTTATTCGGAAAATCGTGCGGTAAATCGGGGCGCCACGACCGGTTCACTCTCGTACGGAGCAACGGTCCTTAAGAATTACGTCGGTGTTACGACACTCGATTCATCGATTGACATCGGCGATACCGTCACCAACGGGGTCAATATCTACGGCAATGTTATCGAGCTGACAAACACCCAGTCTCTCGTCGGCGACGACAGCGGTACGTCTCTTGTCATTGCTCCGCCCCAGCTGCAGAAATCCATTTACGCGATCAACGGCGTCAATCCTCCCGCCGTCACCACACTTGGTGCAGGGGACACGATTACCTATCGCCTGGATGTAACGCTGCCGGTCAGTGATATCGAGCGACTGTCGATAACCGACTTTATTCCTCTGCCAAAGTTCCTGGTTACCGAGCTCCTGCCGGCGAATTTCACGGTCGTCAAGCTGAGTGCCTGGACGGGTGTGCCGCCTGCGGCCGGTCACCTGGTAGTCGTACTGCCGGATGCCATCTTTGATGCGCTGAATAACAATGCGGGTGCAGATGGTCTCGCCACCGGACTCTTCCCTAACTTCGTTTTCGATGCGGCGACCAACTCTTTCCGGGTCGATCTGGGTTCGTTTGACCTCCCGATCGGGGCGACTTCCAACCTGACGGTCAGCATCTTCTTCACGGTAACGACTCAGTCGACGCCGATGGCGGATGATCTGAAGCTGACTAACCAGCTGGTGGCCACGTATGACAATACAGGCGCAACCAACGTGGTGGATGCCAGCATCATCCAGATCACCATTCGCGAGCCGAAAGTAGATATTTACAAGGGCGTTGTTGCCTCCACCCAGGGCGGCTCGCCCCCATTTACTTCTGGCACCAGCACCGGCGATTTCGCGGATGTCAGCGGCAATGGTATGGTGTACTCTGGGGCGCAGGCCTACCTCAGCGCCGGCCTGGCTGGTGTTATTGGCGCGGCAAACCTGACGACGGGTACACTTCCTGATGCAGGTGATGTTGTGAGATTTGCCGTTATCGCTCAGAATACCGGTCACAACAGTGCCTACAGAGTGCAGTTGCAGGATAAGATCGAAAACAGCTACGATAACACTTTCGCGAATGTTGGCGCGTTTATCTCAGGCACCAATTTTAAGGTTTACAATGGCGCTGGCGTCCTTCTCAACCTGGGTACGGACTACACGGTGACCTGGGACAACGGCACCAAAATATTTGTAGTTGAGCTTACGCCCGCATACGCGCTTCAGGCCGGCAAGGTGGGAACCACGGACGTAACGAATGGTCTGAATTCCATGGTGGTCACGTATGACCTCACGGTTGCCGTGGGTGCCCAGTCGCGTTCCACTACGACTAACACCGCCAAGCTGACAGCCTATTACAGCACGCCGGGCGCGCCTACCGGCGATAACTTTGTCCCTGTACCGAAGACCGACACGGCGAACGTTCTCATCCGTCCCCCGCAGTTGGCGCTTGTACTGAACAGCACCAGCGTCACTGAGACTGGCAACAACGGGACAACCCAGGCCACCATTGGTGAGACGGCAAACTACACGCTGACCCTCACTGTTCCAGAGGGCTCCACGATCTCCGCAGTCCTCAACGATCTCCTGCAGAGCGGCCTTCTGATCACAGACTTTACAGGGGTAAGCGTCAGCGGCGGCGTTGCTTTCACTAATTTCGGTGGTTCAACTGTTAATGTACTCAATTACCTTAATACCAATTTTACAGGGGCAACCAATTTTTCGCTAGATCTTGGTGATATTACAAACGCCAATACCGACAACGCTACGGCAGAGACGTTTACCATCACCTACAATGCCGTTATTCAGAATGTAGTGGGTAATCAGGCAGGTACTAATCTGGATAACGATGCGACGTTGAATTACAAGTATACCGACGTCAATTCTAATGCATCCCCTGCCCCCACACAGCAGAACGCGCCGCAACTGACGGCGGACGCCACGGACGTGTCTGTCGTCGAGCCCGCACTTGTGCTGGTGAAGGAAGTTGGCACCGCAAACTCTGGTGGTAACCCTACTGGCACCTATTTTGATGCGGATACGGCGCTGCCCGACGTCTTCGATCCTGCGGACGTTCTTTTCTATCGCTTTACTATCTCCAATGTTTCGGGGCCGACCGGCTTCAACATCAATCTGACGGACGTACTCCCGATCTCTTTCTTCACAGCCGGAGGCTTCACCCTATTCTCTGCAACTTCCACGCCTGGTGTCACTGGCTTTACAGGACTTGGGGACTTTAATATTACAGGTGCGAACCTCACGACGACTAACGCCAATATTAGTGTAGGCGCCGGCGGTACCATAACACTTGTTATCAAAGCCACTCTGCGACCGGATATTTCGCCCAATACTATTGTTTCCAATACGGGTAACCTGAAGTGGACCAGCCTGACCGGGGCAACGGCTCCCATCCTTGCCGGCAACGCCACAACCCAGGAGCGCACGGGCGCCGACGGCACCGGTGGAGCTCTTAACGACTATTCAGTCGACGAATCAGCAATCGTCCGAATCACCGCGCCCAAGGTGGATCTGCAGTGGAAAAATGGGACCTTGACGGCGGATGACACGACGGTAACTACCAGCACCGGTGGCGATGTCGTCATTGGTGAACATGCTACGATGGACGTTGTGGTAAACGTGCCGGAAGGCGTTACCAACGGGGCCGTTGTGACGGTCACACTCCCGCCAGGCTTCGTTTATGATGCTGCTTCGGCACAGCTTCTGGTTGATGCCTTCACCGCTGACCAGTTGACGGCTGCCAATGCCATCGGGGCGGGTGCGGTGCAGATGTTCTTTGTATCGGCTGTTGGTAATACCGTTACGTTTACTTTGGGCGACATTACGGTGCCGACAACGGGAAGCCCGACAAGCAAGGCTTTTGTCATTCGTCTTTCAGGCACCACGACCAACATTGTCGGCAATCAGGATGGGACTGCGCTCAATTCCAGTGTCGTCCTCAATTATAACAACAGCATTGGTACGGCACAGCCCACGGTAAATGATACTGTGTCTGGTAATAACCCGAACATGATTGTGCGGGAGCCGGTGCTGACGCTGACCAAGACGGCCTCGACGATTTCTGCGCTTCCGGATGGCGGCGACAAAGTGACCTATACGCTGGTACTCAACAATACCAGCACTCAGATGGCCTATGATGTGAAGCTGGTGGATCAACTGGTGGCGCTGCTGGGTGCAGACACTCTCGCCAACATGAATGGCAGCATTAATGTCACCACCCTTACTGGTTCGGGCACGACGGCCACAAATGCTGACTTCCAGTTCACCTCGAGCGCGGGTTCCTATCTGCTGAGCATCATCAGCAGCAATGTGGATATCGCAGCCGGAGGCAGTGTGACGCTGCAGTTCACCGCTATCATCTCTTCGAGTGTCAATCCTGCCACTACCATTGGAAACACAGCGGATATCCGCTGGAGCTCTCTGCCGGGTGGACTGAATGGAGACGATGCCGGCATTATCAGCGAACGCACAGGCTCTACTTTCCCCGCCGGCGGCCCCGCCACCGGACTGAATGACTACGGCGCCACCTCTTCGGTAAATATCACCACGGCCGGTCTCAGCGTCTTAAAGGCGGTCACGGGAACGTCGGAATCCAGCACTACTGGTTCGAACGTCACGATTGGCGAAATTGTTACCTACACCCTTACCATCACCCTCCCCGATGGCATTACGCCGGATCTGATCATTCAGGATCAGATACCTGCAGGTCTGCAATATGTTGTGGGAAGCGCTAATGTTGTCTCCGGAACGTTTAACGGTACGCTGGGAACAATGGTAGTAAATGGCGGGCCTTTTGGAAACGGTACGGACATCATTTTCGACTTCTCTTCCATCACGGTCACCTCTGCAGAAGGTGTCGCAAATAACGTCTTCACTATTACCTTCCAGGCTCTGGTGCTCGACGTACCAGGCAACAGCGGTCTCACGCCTCCCGGCCAGACGACCCTTAACAACACGATAACGTATAACGATGGCAAGGGCGGTACACAGGGAACGCCTTCCGCCCCGGTCCCCGTAGTTGTAGTTGAGCCAAAGCTGGATATCACCAAGACGATTACCACGCCCGGCGGAACAGGAGATGCACAGAATACCATCTCCTACGACATTACGATCACGAATATCGGAACGAGTATTGCGTTCGATTCGATTGTACAGGATCTTATCAACCCTGCTTTCTATGATCCCACAAGCATTTTAATCACCTATAATGTTGCCGAATGGGCAACCCCGGTAGTAAATACCACCACCGGGCAGATAACCATGACCCATATAGGCGCGGGCGGGCTTGGCATTGGTGCGTCGGTCGGTTTCAGCATCAGTGCCAGACTGAGAGACACCATTGCTCCGGGTACTGTCGTCGGTAACACCGCCACGGCCACCACAACCACCCTGCCGGGTGTTGTGACCGGCGAGCGTACAGAACCGCCGGTCTCCGCTACGGCAAATCTGACGGTCCCCAGCACGCTTCTGTTCAACAAGACGCTCATTACCACCAGCGTCGACGGCGATACCAGTCTCAATGTACTTGTTGGTGAAATCGCCACGTTCGGCCTTACCACGACCCTGCAGCAGGGCGTCACCAGCGGTATTAACGGTGTCAGCTCCGGCGTCATCATCCATGACCAACTGCCCACGGGTATGGCGTATGTTTCCACATCGTCAACCTTTGTTGCAGCTGCCGGAGTCAGCGCGGTTGGTTTCGTGAGCGGTATTACCTACACCAACGGCAGCCTGATCAACACGGCTGATCTGAGTTATAATTCTGGTACTGGTCAACTGACATACCGGTTCCTTTCTGTTACCATACCTCCTACCACGTCGTCCGGCACAGGCAGTTTCACCATCCAGTACCAGTCCGTGGTTCAGAACGTTGCCACAAATCAGCAAGGGACAGCGCTGCTTAATACGGCCTATGTGGAGGCGGACAGGAACGCTGATGGGGATACTGGTGACGGAGTAACGCCCGTTGATGACACCGACGAGCGCAGCGCTGACAAGACAGTCACGCTGACTGTGGTAGAGCCCCAGCTCACGATCACCAAATCCCACACGCCCGTGGGCGCTCAGGATGCCGGCAATGTCATCAGTTACACCATCGTCGTAGGCAACACCAGCGGCCAGACGGCGTACGAAGTCATTCTGCGCGACGTGATGGACGACTTCTTCATCAGCAGCGACACGGGTGTCTTTACAATTACGGGCGCGACTGCGGCCGGCCCCAGTACCACTCTTATAGGCACTCCCAGTGACTTCTTTGAATCGACCTTTGATGTCGGTTTAGGACGTTGGGTATTGCAGACTAAAGCCGGCGCGCCCGCCATTCAGATTGGCTCCGGCGGCAGCGTTACCATTACCTACACGGTAACACTCCCTGCCCGCACCACGCCTAACCAGATCATCGACAACCGTGTCACGGCCTACTGGAGCTCCCTGCCCGGCCAACTCGACGGCGATGACAGCCCGGGTGTTGTGCCCGGTAACAATGAGCGCAACGGCTTTAGCTACGTCGGCATCAACGCCCCGCTTTCTCCCGGAGATCCTCAGACGCAGACGACTCCGCTGAACAACTACGCGGTTGCCGCGCTGGATACCTTTACGACTCGCGGCCAGCTTGGCGTAGTGAAGTCTCTGGTGGATACGAGCCAGACCAACAATGGCGCCAACGGTGTCGCTGGTGATGCACCCGCGGAACCCGCCGCGCCCAATACCCGCGTGGTGATTGGGGAGACGGCCCGTTTCGACCTGACAACAACGTTGCAGGAAGGCCGTACCAGCCTGGTTACCGTTGGGGACACGCTTCCCTCATCCGGCGGCGTGCTGCAGCTCAGCTATCTGCCCGGCGTCCCCGTCGAATTCATCTCGACTGGTGCCACCGCGGTCGGTTCTGTCTCAGGTATTACCTACTCCAACGGTTCTCTGATCGATAGCCGCGATATTGCCTGGAACCCGTCCACTGGTTCGCTCCAGTTCAATTTCGCCTCGGTCACCATCCCGCCGTCCGGAACCAATGGGGCGGGCTCGTTCGTCCTGCGTTACACCACACTGGTAATGAACGTCGTTCCCAATCAGGCCGCAACCAGCCTGACCAATTCCTCGTACGTCCGCGCCGACGAGAATAACGACGGCGACAACGTGGATGGCGGCGATCTGGTAGTTGGCAACTCTGTCACCCTGAACATAGTTGAGCCCACCGTCACCATCGGCCTGACCGTGGACGACAATACGCCCAACCTCGGCCAGACCCTCACCTACACGCTGACCCTGACTGGTGCTACAGGCGCCAATGCTTCCACCGCGTATGATGTTCTGCTGAGCGGTCTGCTGCCTGCCGGCATTACGTTCGGTTCCATCGGATCGGTGAGCACAACTGGATCGGTAAACACCGACACGACAGCAAGTTACATCGCCGGCACCGGTCTTGTCGGCCAGTGGGATATTGGTAAGGGCGGCGTGGTCACGATCACCTTCACGGGCACCGTCTCCACCAACCCGACTTATATCGGCGGCACCTACGGCGGCGGAGATGACACCCTGACCCTGAATGTCGGCACCACATGGACTTCTATCGACGGCACGACCGGCACCCCTGGTGCACCGGGCGATCCCGACGGCGAACGCACCGGCGCGGACGGCGTTGGCGGTACGCTGAATGACTATGCGGCGACCAGCAACGTTCCTGTTACCATCATCGGCGCGGATCTCTCCATCACCAAGGACGACGGTATCCTTATCGCCGTTCCGGGCGATACGCTGGCCTACACTCTCGTTGTCCGCAACATTGGCACGGAGACGGCAACCGGCGTTGTGCTGAACGATACGCTGCCGCTGAATGCAGGCACGCTCAACAGTATCTCTTACATCAAGTACAACTCGGGTGGCAGTGTCATCGGCTCCGGCTCTGTCACTCTGGGTGGCAACATCACCTTCGTGCCTGAGTCCGGCGGCACTCCCGCACACTTCACGATCGATACGGCAAGCCTCGCCGAAATGAGCAGCCTGCTGGCGGGTGAACGCATCGAGTTCGTAGTGAATGTGACCGTGGATTCTGTTGTAGATACCGGCGTCGAATCCCTCACCAACGTCGCCACTGTTACGTTCAATGAGATTGCTCTGGACGTGACCAACGGCACGGCGCATCCCGCCATCCCCCCCAGCCCGGGCATCCCCGGTGTTCCCGCCTATACGGAGCCGAACAACAACACGGCCTCGGACACGGACACGCTGACAGCCACGCCCGACCTCCGGATCGTAAAGACGGCCTCCACCGCCACGGTGAACGCCACCGATCTGTTCAGCTATACGATCACGATTACCAACGTGGGTAACCAGGATCTGGGTCTGAACAATGGCGTCGCCTACCTCATGTCCGATGACCTGTCGGAAGTCCTGGCCGTAGCCAACTTCCTCAGCAGCTCGCAGCCCGTGTTCGGCATCTCTGGAAGCGTTTACACCTTCTCGCTGAATCAACTGGCAGGCAGCGGCGGTACGCAGACCATCACGCTTAACTTCCAGGCCAAGAATCCGCTGCCGCCCGGCATCTTCGACTTCACGAACTTTGTCAGCGTGCCCACGTCGTTCTTCACTACGACGCTGACGCCGCCCGACAAGGATCCGACGCCGCTCACCACTCAGCCGAACCCCGGCGACCCAGGCTACTATCCGGACGGCAACGACCACAGCGTCACCATCACGCTGCCCACCGTGCCAGACATGGTGATCACCAAGACGGTCGATACGTCACTTATTGAGCTGAACACAGTCTTCACCTACACGCTCAAGGTCCAGAACATTGGTTTACGCTCCGTCACCAACGTAACAATCGTGGATACGCTGCCGGATTATCTGGTGGTAGTGGATACGGATGGTGGTGTCTACGATCCCACAACCCGGACGATCACGTGGTTCCTGCCCGGCACATTCCTTGGCGCAGCGCAGCAGACCAACCTGTTCCACGTGAAAGTTTACATCCCCAGCGGCTCCACGGCCTCGGGCACGCTGACCAACACAGCCACAGTAACTGACGACGGAAGCAATGGTCCGGACATCAATCCGTTAAACAACACTTCCTCCGTCATTACCCCTGTCCACGGCGCCGATATCCGCGTCACCAAGGACGATGGCGAAACGGTAGTAGTGCCCGGCCAGTCTCTCACCTATACCATGGTGGTGACCAACTTCGGCACTGATACCGCCAAGACCGTTCTGCTGAAGGACGTACTGCCGGATCATCTGACACTGGGCGTTATCCTGGTCAACGGTGTACCCGTCACCCCGACGCTGACTACCGATGGCTTCACTATCCCGCTGGGCGACATCCTCTCCGGCTCCAGCGTTACCATTAAAGTAACCGCTCTGCTTGACAGTGTTGTCTCTGCCGGCTTCGAGTCGATGACCAACTGGGTCTACGTCACCCACAGCATCACCGACCGCACGCCAGAAAACAACATGGCGTTCGACACCGATATTGTCGAGGCGCTGCCCGGCCTGGAAGTGACCAAGGTCGCCTCCGTTCCCGTGGTTGGCCCGAACGATCTGATCACCTACACCATTACGGTGAAGAATCCCGGTAATCAGGACGCATCCGACACCATTCTGATCGACGATCTGGACGAACGCATCGTCAACTTCCTCTCAGCAACGCTGGGTGGTACATTTGACGGCAATGTCATAAGCTGGACCCTCGGCACCATCAAGGGTGGCGGCGGATTCGTCGAGATTACGGTGAACGTGCAGGTAAAGGGTACCTACCCCAGCATCGGCCAGCTCGTGAACACCGCTACGGCTTCCTTCGACGAGGATCTGAGCGGCAAGGATCCGACCCCAGATAACAACTCGGCCACCGCAACGCTGACGCTTTTGTCGCCCGTACAATTCACGTACGACAGCTTCACGAACTTCGCCACATGGCGCCCATTTGGTCGGGACGATGCAGATCCGTTTGCCTATAACTACGACAACATGCCGTATCGTCTGCCCATGCTGACGGTTACGCCAATGTATAGTGGTACTGCGGATCCCGGCTCCACTCTCGTGGTGGAAATCTACAACGCCCTGGGTGTCAAGGTCGGCACGCAGAACGTACTGGTCGATGCCGGCGGCAACTGGATGACCTCCTTCCCCAGCACAATCCTCTACGATTACCCGCAGACCGTCATCATCACAGAGCAGCCCGCCGCGGTTCAGGATCCTACGCAGTCCGGCTTCAACCTGCGCACTTACTTCTCACCGGCCATCAATTCCTCGCACTTCTTCAACCAGCAGCCCGACGTGAACAAAGTCATGTCGCAGATGCCTGGCCAGGTGCTGGAAAACCTCTACGAAGGCGCAAAGACTCCCATCCGTCTCAGCGGCGAGAAGTACCGCTACGAGTTCATCACCGCGCAGGGCACTCCCTCCAGCTAACCTTCAGGCAACTTCTGCCAGCAAAAAGGCATCCGATCTTGTCGATCCGGATGCCTTTTTTTGTGATTTAGGAGTCTCTGGAGACCCCTTTTGTAGCAAGCTCCTCAGATGATTCAGGCTCGCGTTTTGCGCTGGAGGGGAGCGGCAAGTTGTGGCAAAATCCCTGGATGATGGTGCAAAAGCGTTCCACAACGAAAAAGCCGGGAGTTAAAAAGGTAAAAAGTGCTCCCAATAAATGCCGTGCAATAATTCTGCTCGATGCCGGTCCGATATTGCGGCAGGCGCGCCAGGACTATCTTGTTGCAAAAGGCAGGCTGGAGGCAGCACAGGCGGTGCTGCGCAAGCTCAACGAAGTCGATATACCTGCTGCGCGGGCGTTCCTGAGCCGGCACCAGGGGGAGCTATTGACCCAGGCCCGGACCTTGCACGAGGAGATGGTGTCGCTGAGTCAGTTGGTACAGGAAGTAGAGCGATTTGCCATGCTTCGTGGAATCTCACTGAAAGCCGCCTATAAGCGAGTGATGTTGATCCGTGCCGGCACGCCTTCCCCGGCCGATTCAGTCGAGCCTGATCTCTTTGATAATCCTGCGGAGGAGCACGAATCGGGCGGCTATGAAGAAGAGTCTGGCAGCGGAGATTTCTTTGACAGCCTTCCTGATGAAGCGCAGGAACACCTCCGTCAGCGCTTCAATGATATTGCCAGGGCCACCGAGGCGGCCACAGGGGTCAAACAACCAGATTTTGACGAGATGCGCGCAGGCGTGGCGAAGAAGCAGAAAGCCGAGTCGTCTGTTTCAACCGAAGTGAAGGAATGTTACCGCGCAATTGTTCGCCTTCTCCATCCTGACTCCAACGATAAGTTTGGGGATCGGGAGAAGAATCTTTGGCATCAGGCCCAGGAAGCATATAAGAATAGGGATCTTGCCTCTCTTCAGCTCATACTTGCACGTTGCGAGGGACTGGACGAAGCGGATGAAGAAACCGGGTTGGAGCGAATCCAATCCATTAGCACGCTTCTCGATCTTGCGCGTCGCACGAAACGGCAGGCTCGCATGCTGGAGTACGAGGCAATCGAAGCTGAACAGGCACATCCCTACTGGAAGTTCACGGAACTGTCGGCAAAGAAGCAAAAAGGCCACCTGAATAAATGGTGCAGGGAAATCAAACAAAGCATGGCGGATGTGGAGTATGAGATACAAATTCTTAAGAGTACCTTAGAACGCTGGAGTCGCCCCAAAGCAAAGCCAAGTAACCCACCACGTAAACGCGTACATTCCAGATAAGGAGTCTCCGGAAAATAACCTGCGCAACCTGAGCCGCCGCTTTTGAGCGAGAGACTAAATTCAATAGTTTATTTAGCGGAGACTCCTTAGGCTGGTTAGTATTTCATTTTCCGTGTTACAGTCGCCTCCATGGCGTCGATAGCGATAGTAAAGGACATCTTTCCTCATGTCGGACATCGATCATCAGTTTCTCATGGCTTTGATGAATACAGTTCCTGACCGGATCTATTTTAAGGACCGGCAGGGTCGCTTCCTCTCTTGCAATCAGGCATTCGCCGAATTCCTCCATCTGGAGGATGGCAACCAGCTCATCGGCAAAACGGACTTCGACATCTTTCTTCCCGATCACGCTATCGCCGCCTAGGAAGATGAAGCTGAGGTGCTCTCGCTGGAACGTCCCATCGTTGGCAAGATTGAGAAGGAATCACTCCCGGATGGCCGTATTCGATGGGCCTCCACCACCAAGGTTCCATTGCGCGATGCGTCAGGAACCGTCGTCGGCATCTGCGGAATCTCCCGGGACGTAACGGAAGAACACCATCAGTCGGAGATGCTGAAGCAATATGCCGATGAGTTAAAGAAACGTGAGCGACAGCTGGCGACTGAGCTTAGCCTGGCCGGAGAGATTCAGCACGCCCTCCTGCCCCAGCATTATCCGTCGTTTCCCTCAAGGGTATCTGAGCAGGAAAGTGCTGTGCACTTCGCCCATCGCTATGTACCAATGGGCCATGTTGGCGGAGATTTTTTCACCGTGCTGCCAATTTCGGACACCAAGGCTGGTATCTTTATCTGCGACGTTATGGGTCACGGCGTTCATGCCGCGCTTATAACCGCTATACAGAAAGTTCTGGTAGATGAGCTTATCGAGACAGCCCAGGATCCCTCGCTTTTCCTGGCCACGCTGAACGCCCGGCTTTACTCTGTATTCAGGAAACTGCACACTACCTACTTCGTCACAGCCTTCTACACCGTTCTGGATCTCACCAGCGGGCAAATGAGTTATGCCTCGGCGGGTCACCCCAGTCCCATCGTGATTCGTGAGGGCTCCCCGCCACGACTGTTGAGTAGCCAGACGAACGGCCCC
>JBGGNE010000294.1:0-18906 GCA_041287705.1 Methylacidiphilales bacterium
GCGAGTGGCCAACTTTATGCTGGATTTGATCAGGCGCATGTGCAAGTATCCCCAACCCTAGCGGTGACGCGGCCATGGTTCAATGGTAGAATGTGGGCTTCCCAAGCCTGAGATGAGGGTTCGATTCCCTCTGGCCGTACCCTTCTGTGTTTGATAGTGAAGGGTTTACGTCGGAAGTCCTGGGTTGTACCGGAAGTATATTTTCATTCAGGAAAAACTGATTTCCGGGTTGCAACGTTGCAGAAAAGCCATCCGCGCGTTCGACGGAGAGCACTTTGCCAGCTGCATAGAGCCCCTGGATAATATTGATCGTAACGAGCAGGATGTCCTCTATTTCGGGGCAATCGGCGTGGTGTTCAAGTTACAAAGCCGTGTAAGTCTGGCTGCGCGATACTGATGAGAGGAACGTACTCGCGGTTGAAAAGCTCTCGGAGGATGGAACGCTTGTCATCATGCCTTTTCACATCGATATTCTTCCAGACTGGGTATCGGGGGTGTCGCTTAGAGGGTATCCAGTCCGTAATTGAATTCCAGGAAGAAGCGGCTAATAATTCGTAGTTTACCGCGCTTTTTACGTTTGTATGCGTAATAAATGTGTATAAAGTCTCGCCATGTCCAGAATGATTCCCGATGAAATTGTCGATCAGGTGCGTCGCGCCTCCGACATCGTCGATATCATCCAGGGCTATTTCCCGCTGAAGCGGGCCGGTGCCAACTGGAAGGCGCTCAGCCCGTTTCAGAAGGAGAAGACGCCCAGCTTTACCGTGTCGCCGTCGCGGCAGATGTTTAACTGCTTCTCCAGCAAGCACGCGGGCGATGTGTTCAAGTTTGTGCAGCTGTATGAGAACGTGGATTTTCCCACCGCAGTTCGCAAGCTGGCGGATCGCGCGGGAATTCCCATCCCCGAAGACGGCCCGGATGATGGCGGCGCGGCGCGCAATATGCGGCGGGCGCTGCAGGATGTGCATAATACCGTGGCGGCCTGGTGGGCAAAGCTGTTGCACAGCAGTAGTGCCGCCAAGGCGGGTCGCGATTACCTTTCCAGCCGCGCCATGGGCTCGGCGCTGGCTAAGGAATGGGGGCTGGGGTATGCGCCGGACGGCTGGGAATCGACACTGCAGTACGTCCGCAAAAAGGGCTTTCCCGAGGAGGTGCTGCGCGAGAGCGGGCTCTTTACGTGGAAGGAGGAGAGCCCGGGCCGCATGTACGATCGCTTTCGCGGGCGCCTCATGTTTCCCATCTGCGATGATTCCGGGCAGGTGATCGCCTTCAGCGGTCGCGCTCTGGATCCCGAAGCCAAGGGCGCCAAGTATGTGAATTCGCCGGAAACGCCGCTGTTTCGCAAGGGCCACATTTTCTTTGGCTTGCATAAGACGAAGCGCCCGATCATTGAGGCGCAACAGGTCGTGCTGTGCGAAGGTCAGATCGATCTTATCCGCATGTGGGAGCATGGCATTCGCAATGTGGTGGCGCCGCAGGGCACGGCCTTTACGGATGCGCAGGGGGCAATTCTGAAGCGGCTGGCCAGGGAAGTGGTTATCTGTTTCGACGCGGACCGCGCCGGACTGAAGGCCGCGGAGAAAAGCGCCGAGATGCTGCTGGCCAGCGACCTGACGATACGCATCGCCACGATGCCGACGGGCGAAGACCCGGACTCGCTGCTGCGCAAAGGTGGCAAGGCGGCGATGGACGGGGTGCTGACGGGCGCGCTGGATTACTTCGATCATCTGCTGAATATGGTGACGGCGGAACATGATGTGGCATCGCCGCGAGGGAAGACCGCCGCCGTTGAGCGTATGGTTTCCGTGCTGCGCCTTATTCAGAACCCCGTAATGCAGGAAGCGATCGGGCTGAAGGTGGCGGGACGGCTGCGGCTTCCATTTGAGATGCTGAAGGGTGAAATGGCCAGGCAGAAGGGACCCAACCCGCGCTTTGCCGAGATGTCGGAGCCGGATCTGACCGAAAAGGGCGGCGACCTGGCAGCTCCTCAGAAGCAGGCCGCCTCCTTTGCCTGCGCGCCCTCGGTACGTGATTTGCTGAGCCTGCTTCTGCTGAATCCCCAGCTTGTGCCAACCGTACAGCGCGAACTGAATACCCAATGGCTGGAAGGTCTGGAGGGTGGCAGTCTGCTGGTGGAACTGATGAGCGCCCATGCGGACGATGCCTTCGAGGATATCGCGCAGTTTGCCTCCAGTCTGCCGGAGGCGGAACAGAACTTTGTGGGGAATCTTGCCGTGAATCCCGTGCCGCTGCATACGCGCTCGGTGGATCCCCGATTCCCCAATACTCCCGAGGAGATGAAGCCGGAGGAGTACGAGGTATACGCGAAGTCGCTGATTCTGAAGATGGAAGAGCGCTATCTGGTGATGCGCCGAAGCATTCTGCAGCAGGAGATCAAGTCCGGTCAGCTACCTGCGGAGCAGATTGGCGAGAAGCTGAACGAGCTGCAGAAGATTATGGAATCGCTGAGAAAGTTCGGACTTTTCAGGGGATAGCCGGCTCTGTGAAGTGCTTTGCGGCAGAAAGCACGGAAGTATGCACTTCGTAGGGATTTATTTTATTGCGACTCCTGAAATTGATATCGATTTCCCGGCTTCCGGCGCGTATAGATTGTGGCACACAAACGCGGAAAAATTTCCCGGCAAATCCGATTTCTTCATTCGTTTGACCAATCGCAGGCGTTAATTGGTACAAATCCTGGGTCGCTTTTGGGCGATAGCAGCGTTGCGCTTTCGGTCATGCATTATTCTCATGCACTCCCTCAATCGCGCCTTGCTCTCATCCCAAAATCGAGCCCGGTTTTTGTACCAATTAACGCCTGCGAATAGTCTTATGTCGTGGCATTGCAGTCGTTTAATTGCCGCGATGCATTCACCTCTTACCTTCCTTTCTTCGCTCCTTATTACGACTATGGACTCTACATCATCAGCCGGTTCCCCTAACGGTTCTCCTTCTGCCGGGCGCGTTCTTATTACCCCTGTGCAGGCTGGTGTCGTGTCCACGCTTTGTATGGTGCTGATAGCGGCCTTTGTCGTGAATTACGTGTACGCGCAGGCATGCATTGCCAAGTTTAGCGAGATCCGTGTGTCACTGGCTGCCGTGGCGGCATCCGCGGCCAGGACGCTCTCCGGCCAGCCGGGCGAGGAGCATAAGCAGCTGAAGTCCTCTGACCAGATGGGCACTCCGCTTCATGCAAAACTGCTGGCACCGCTTGTGCAGATTCATAAGGTGACTCCGGAGATTTACTACATTTATACCGCGATTCAGCTGGCTCCGAATGATTATCGTATTATTCTGGATACGACAACGAATGCTGCTGAACTCAACCTTACCCGCAAGGTCGAGCCTTCTCCCATTATGGAGAAATATGAAAGCGCACGACCGGAGATGAAAGCTGCTCTGGAAAAGGGAGATATCAGCACGACCCCGGAGTTTTATACCGACCGATTTGGTACATTCATCAGTGCCTATGCTCCATTTACAGGCGCTGATACCAGAATTGCCGGTGTCGTGGGCGTGGATATGGACAGAGATACGGTGCTTGCGCAGATGGACGGCCCCGCCAGGCAGGCTATAATCCAGATCTGTGTGTTGGGAATTGTGGCGCTGGCCGTGGGTTACGGCGTCTATCTCAGCCGCAAGAAGGCCCTGGCTGGTGTGGCATAGGGGCCAGACGCCTCTGACAGGCAGAAACCTCTGTGATAAACGCGCGGAGCAGAGGCAGTCAAACCAAGTATGCACGGGGCTGGATTTTTTCACCATTACGGTTATCTTGTGTGTGCCATTGATTTCTTGCAGGTTTTTACCATCTGCGGCCCATAGATTTCATGGAATGCTTCGTTGTTCAGTCTTCTGACACATTGCTTCACAATGGAATCCACGGCTGCCACCCCACTGATCATCCAGGCGCCGCGCATCCCAATCTATCCGTTGCGCGAGGCTCTGCTCTCCACCTTTTGCATGCTGGTGGTGGCGTGGGTTGGCGTGGGTGTGGTGTATAACTACGCCTATGACGCGCAGATCTCGACCGTCCAGGGGGATCTTCGCCGGCTGGCCTCCGTGGCGGCTGTTCAGGTGGATGGCGATCTGCATAAGCAACTGATCTCGCCGGATCAGATGGGGAGCGAGCTTCATCAGCGCACGCTCCAGCCGCTGATTCGCATGCACCAGGCGGTGCCGGAAATCGCGTACCTTTACACGGTCATTTTGCGGGGGGATGAGGTCAGATTTATTCTGGATACCACCACAGGCGGCAGCCAGCTTCACCTTACGCGGCCGGTGCAGCCCTCCAGTATCATGGATCCGTACAAGGATGCTGATCCTGCCATGCTGGAGAGCCTTCGCTCCGGTAAGGTGATGGCGACCGGCGGTCTTATACCGGATCAGTTTGGCACCTTTATGAGCGGGTATGCGCCTGTAAGGACAGCCGCCGGGGAGCGCGTTGCCATCGTGGGCGTGGATCTCGATCTTGCGGCGTTTCATGAGCGCATCGCGGTTATGCGTCGCGCCCTGCTGGCCAGCGCCGTGGCGCTTTCCCTGGTGGCGGCTACCATTGGCGCCAGCATCTACCGGTTCCGCATGGCGGCCCTGCGCAACGAGCAGCGCAAACAGAAAGCCGAAACCCTGCTGCAGAACGCGGAGCATCAGCTCAGTGATTTCTTTGAGCACTGTCCCGCTGCTGTCGCCCTGTTCGACTGCGACATGCGCTACATCCGTACAAGCCGCAAGTGGCTGGAGGATTATCACTTAACGGGCCAGCCCATTCTGGGCCGCACCCATTACGAGGTTTTTCCGGATCTTCCTGAAGAATGGAAGAAGATCCACCAGCGATGCATGAAGGGAGCGGTGGACAAGGAGGACGAAATCCGGTTTGAACGCGCCGACGGCACGGTTCAGTGGCTTCGCTGGGAGGTTCGCCCGTGGCATAACAGCGCCGGCGAAATCGGTGGCATCTCCATGTTTACCGACGATATTACGCGGCGTATGGAGTCCGCGCAGGAGCTGCGCCGCGCCAAGGACGCTGCCGAATCCGCCGATCGCGCCAAGAGCGAGTTTCTGGCTGTCATGAGTCACGAAATCCGGACGCCCATGAACGGCGTCATCGGCTTCACCAATCTGCTGCTGGATACCGAACTGGACCCCGAACAGCGCGAGCATCTGCAGACCATCCGCACTTGTGGCGATACACTGCTGTCCATCATCAACGATATCCTGGATTTCTCCAAGATCGAGAGCGGCAAGCTGGATCTTCATATGCAGCTCTTCCCGCTGAAAGATCTGATGCAGGCCGCAGCCAATATGTTCAGCTCGCAGGCCCTTGCCAAGAAGCTTGCGCTCAATATCCACATTCCACCCGGCGCCCCCCCGCTGGTATGTGGCGATGACCAGCGACTGCGCCAGGTCATGACCAATCTGCTGAGCAACGCAGTGAAGTTCACGGAAAAGGGCAGCATTGATATTTCCGTGGAAGTACTGGGTCAGGAGGACTTTCCTGGTAAAAGCGAAGCTGCCGCCGCTGAAAGCGCGCCCGGGGGCAAGTGGGAGAACGCGGACGGTTGCGAAGCCGTGTACACCCTGCGCTTTGCCGTGCGCGATACGGGTCTGGGCGTTGACGAGGAGACAGCAAAGCGGCTCTTCCGGCCCTTCGTTCAGGCGGATTCCTCCACCACACGGCGCTATGGCGGCACCGGCCTTGGCCTCGCGATCTGCAAACGCCTGGTGGAGATTATGGGCGGCACGATTGCGCTGGACAGCGTCAGAGGCAAAGGCTCCCTGTTCTCCTTCACGCTGGCCCTGCCGGGCCATAATGCGGAACCTGACTCGATGTGCTACGAGGCGCGTCTGGCAGGACCTGTGGCCGATGAAAAGCCTGCGCCTTCCGTCACGTTACCGCTGACGATATTGGTAGCCGAGGATAACAAGATTAACCAGAAGGTCGCGAACCTCATGCTGCGTTCCATGGGGTACGAGGCAGTGTTTGCGGACGATGGCGTCGCTGTGATTTCGCAGTACGAGAAGAAACCCGTGGATATCATCTTCATGGATGTCCAGATGCCGAATCTGGACGGCCTGGAGACCACTGTAAAGCTTCGCGAGAAGTACGGCCCCGGCAACGTGCCTTACATCGTGGCGCTGACCGCCGACGCCATGGCCCGCGACCGCCAGCGCTGCTTCGAGGCGGGTATGAACGATTACCTCTCCAAACCCCTTCGCAGGAGTGATCTGCACGAAGCGATCCGGCGCGCCGGCGTTACACTGGGCAAAGAACTGCCTGTCGTGGAGGAAGCCGAACCTGCTGTCGCGGCAGCCGGCTCCGGTGCGCTGCCCGGCTCCACGGGCTGATCTGATGTGCCGTAACAGGGGTGGGCTGGTATCAGGGTGCGCGGTCTCAGGCCTGAATAACCAGCCCCTGTGCCCGGCGCTGGTCAAAGTCCATGGCGAGCTCCGCAATGGGCCTGACATTGGGCGGAAGCTTGCCGTCTTCCATGGACGTAAAGGCGAGTGCAACGCCTTCCATCGCGTCTTTCTCGCCGATAATACTTTCCAGAAAAATGTAGGCGGCACCGATTAATTGGAACTTGGCTTCTTCAACATTATATCCACGGATGTAAAAGATCATGTTGAGCCTTCCCTTGTCGTCCAGACCTGACAGCGTATAGGCAAAATCTTCGACCTGATACTCCTTTCCATTGAGCAATACCACCGGTGGCACGCCCTTGCGTTGCTTCAGCATCACAAGTTCCCAACCCTCCAGTTTAGGAGCTTTTGCGATGAGCGGTTCGATGAAGCTAACCAGGAACCTCTCGCCCCCGGCGCTGAAGACGAGGGTGTTCAGGCCGCCCGGTTCGGCGGGAAAACCTATTTCGCACTCCAGGTTCGGGTGAATATTCTGGCGCAGCCATTCGCCTGTTCGCTGCATGGCTTCCACCTGTCCCATTCGGTCATGTGGTGAAAGCTCGCGGAAATCCTTTTCATTCTCCACAAACCATTTCCAGAATTCCTCGCTCATACATTCCGCCCTTAGCATGGCCAGACGGTACATGTAACGAGACAGCTGCATGTCGAGGATCAGAAAGGCAGGCGACGCCGCCAGCGCTGTCCAGAGGGCATTGCCCGACAGAAAAATGAGACCAAGGGGCGCCGCCATCATGGCGATGGGAAAGCATGCACTCGAAAGCCAGATAAGCGCCATGGAAGGCTTCAGTTTCCGGGATTCGATCGTCATAGATGTAAGATAAGGAGTCTCCGGAAAATAAACTGTGCAACTTAAGTCGTCGATTTTGAGATGAAAGCAAGGCGGAATGAAGGGAGTGCATTAGAATAAGGCGCTGACCGGAATTCCAACGCTGCTCTCGCTCAAAAGCGGCGGCTCAAGTTGCACAGGTTATTTTCCGGAGACTCCTAAGTCGAGCAGGCCTGGCCAATACAGACAATCGTGTTAAATCGCACGGCCTGTGCCTGCTGCGATGCGAATATGCTGTTCAACGGCGGCTGCAACGTCGTACATCTATGCTAACCCGGATATTCCATGAGGGAAGGCCGAAGCAGCGCTGGGCATCGAGTGAAAGTCGAGGCACGACGAGGGCGCGTATTGAAACATTACGTGACTGAGAAGCAACGATGGATTTCGCTCGAAGAACTCACAGATTGGGACTTCCCTCATGAAATATCCGGGCTAAGTTAAGGCGTTTTGCCCGCGGACACAGGCGGTCACGACCTTAGCCTTTCCCCCTGCACGCACGCACGTATTCCCTCACACAATGAAGGCCATCCTCGCACTCGAAAACGGCACCGTCTACCACGGTGAAGCCTTTGGCGCGCCCATTACCTCCCCCGGCGAAGTCTGCTTCAACACCTCAATGACCGGTTATCAGGAGATCCTTACCGATCCCTCCTACCGCGGGCAGATCGTGACGATGACATACCCGCATATCGGCAATTACGGTGTCAACGAGCTTGATAACGAGAGCGATGTGCCCCAGGTATCCGGCTTCGTGGTGCGCGACCTTTGCCAGCACCCCAGCAGCTGGCGCAGCCGCGAGACTCTGGACTCCTACCTGCGTCGCCACAACATCCCCGGCATCAGCGGCATTGATACCCGTGCGCTCACCAAGCTGCTGCGCGTTGGCGGCGCCCTGCGCGGCGTTATCACCAGCGAGAACATTACCGACAAAGCCGCGGTTTCTCTGGCCCAGCAGTTCTCGTACCTCGGCCGCGATTTCGTCAAGGAAGTCACCTGCGCCGCTCCCTACGACTGGGATCCCGAAGACAAGCTTAGCCGCAAATGGTCGCTGATCCGTGGCACGCGCGCCGTCGGTGCACCTCCGCTGACGGGTGAAGATTACCTGCTGCCGCTGCCTCCCATCAAACACCGCATCGTCGCATACGATTTCGGCATCAAGAAGAACATCCTGCGACGCCTGCGCCAGACCGGTTTCGGCGTTCGGGTCGTGCCCGCCACCACTCCCGCCGAGAAGGCGCTGGAGAGCAATCCGGACGGTGTGTTTCTTTCCCCCGGTCCCGGCGATCCGGAAGCGCTGACCTATGCCCACGACATCGTGCGGGGCATTGTGGGCAAGAAGCCGCTCTTCGGCATCTGCCTGGGCCATCAGGTGGTCAGCTACGCTCTGGGCGGCAAGACTTTCAAGCTGAAGTTCGGCCACCGCGGCGGAAACCAGCCGGTGCAGGATCTCGCCACGGGCAAGGTCTCCATCACTTCACAGAATCACGGCTTCGCGGTCGATCCAGACTCGCTGCCCAAGGGCGAAGTGGAAAACAGCCACATCAACCTGAACGACAACACCTGCGAAGGTTTGCGTCACCGGGAATTACCGCTCTTTTCCGTACAGTATCACCCCGAAGCATCGCCCGGACCCCATGATGCAGGATACTTTTTCGAAGATTTCAGCAAAATGATTGATAAGGCGAAGTCCTGACGTTAACAATTGCATTTATGCCCAAGTTTATAGGCCAATCCGAAGAGTTCCAGGGTGTTACCTTCGAGCTGACAGCGCCCGCGATTCCCGTGGGGCGGCTCGCGGACAACCGCCTCCAGATCGAGCACAGCAGTGTCTCCGGGCACCATGCGGAGCTCGTGCTCGACGAGCTCGACTACAAGGTGCGTGATCTCGATTCCACCAACGGCACCCGTGTCAACGGCGAGCGTATCTCCGAGCAGAAGCTGCGCCGCAATGACATCGTGCGTTTCGGCAACGTGGAGTTGCTGTATGACTCCGAGCACTCGCCCCCAGCCCTGCGTCTGCCGGACCCCTCCTCCCGCGAAAGCCTCAGCGAATCGCGTTCCGAAGGTCGCCCCGCCAAGTTCGTCAACGCAGCCCCCATCGGGAAGCCTGCCGCCGACAGTCTGGCCAAATCTCCCTGGCTGATTGTCCTGATCCTGCTCGCATTCGCCGCCATCGGTGGTGTGGCGTACTTCTACATCACCGTTCTTGCCGACGGCCTGTTCTAGGCACTGACAAGAGCCAGGATTTCCGGGGGAATCCGGGCCAGACGGCCCAATGTTCCTCCAAAACATAACCCCAGGCCTTACGGTCTGGGGTTTTTTGCGCTTGTGTCAATGACCTGGCTCGGGTAACCGAGCCGGCATTTGGAATCCGACTAAGGTTTTGCTGCAGCAGGTGTTGCCGTTGCTGCCGCGGGAGCCGGAGCAGGGGTATCCACTTCAAACTTCAAATTGGCGAAGTCGATCTGCGCGGCGGGGACGTAATTCTCGATCTTGCGGAATTCGATCTGGTAATCTCTGGACTCGCCGGGTTTCAGGGAGGGGATCTTCACGAACTCACTGATTTCGTAATTAGGGTCCGACTTCTGAATCCGTTCGCCATCCTCGGTGCCTATGTAGCCGTAACGATAGGGCATCACGCGAATCGAGACATTGCGCACAGGAATTTCGCCCACATTGTGCACCTTGAACTTGAAACGGAAGTGGTAAACGTCGGGGGTTTCATCAAGGATTTCGTATTCCTCGAAGTTAATTTTCGGTTTAATAAGCTTTGGCGGCGGCTCGTAATTACGGGTCGCGAACTTTTTGGCAATAATCTCTGGGTTAGGTTTTGGCACGGGCCACGTAACCCATTGATAGGTAAGGATTCCAATAACGATAACCCAGAACGCTACCACACCGGCTTGAAAACGCGTCATGTTGTCATTATCCCGTTCAGGTTCCATGGTGCAAGCGTCAACTTTCTCTTTGTTTTCCACGCTTCTATCTGGTATAACTAAGCCATGAATCTGGAGGAGATCATCCGCGACGAGTGTGTGCCTCAGGGTGACTGCATGCTGACTGTGCAGGACATTAATGGCGAGGCAGGCTTTCTTTATTTTAAAGACGGCGAGCTGATCGAGGCGAACTATGCCGCTCTGTGGGGAAAGGATGCCATGGCGCAGATCCTGACCTGGGAGCTGGCGGAGCATACCGTCGCCCCGCTGCCCCTCGGTATCAAGCGCTCACTGTGGGACGCCATGGAGGTTCTCCTTAATCCGGGCATCCAGCCCACTTCCAGCGGGCGCCTTCCCGTCATCAACACTCGCACCATCAGCAAGCGTGCCGCCCCAGAAAGCACCGCGTATGATCATTTCAAAACTGTTCCCGGCGTCACCAAAATTGTGACCCTGGAGAACGGTCGGCATAAATCCATCTGGGAAGATGAGGAAATGCCCGCCGAAACCACCGACTGGCTTGAAGACTTTCTGCAAAAAGCAAAAGTGGTAGGTGAAACTCTGGGCCTTGGCCGCCTGGACAAATGGACGATCAGCACGGATCGCTACCATATCGTGACCTTTAAGCAGGAAGGTGTATTTATTGGCGTCCTCCGCCGCCACGAGGTGGGGATGGACGATTTCGAAGCATCCTGTCAATACGCCAGCCAGAGGGAGTAGCAGTAAGTGGCCACAAAACTCGACGACGCTATCAAGAAAGTAACGGCACTGCCCGGCGTGCAGGCCGCATTTGTATTCGATCAGTTTCTGGGCATCGTCACACGCGATGTTCCCGGAAACTACGGCAACGACGTGCTCAAGCGCATTGCCAATCAGCTCTTTCAGATCGCTACCCTTAGCTGGAACAGCGGCGTTCTGACGCAGGAATTCCGACTCGTTTATGATCGCTTCGCCATCTACACGCGTCTCTTTGCCCAGAACCACTATCTGGTGGTTTTCATGGACAAAGAACTGGAATCCGCCGATTTCCGTCAGCCGATCAATCTCTCCGTACTGGTGATCGAGCGTGCGATGCGTAGCGCGGCCGAGGACGTTAACAATAACGCCATCACCCAGATCGCCGTGCTGGCCGAACAGACGCTGCGCGCTCAGGCCGAGAACGATACCACCTACGTGGGTAAGCTGCGCCGCCTCGCCGGCCGCTTCCTGGGCAACGTGGGCAAGGATATTGTGGAAAACGGCGTGGAAGATGAAGTGCTGGTGCTTCCCATCAAGAGCGAGCGCGAAATGCGGCGTCTGGCCGATTACGTAACATATCGCGTACCGCATCCTCTCATCCGCCGCATTCTGCAGACGGATATTGACGACACCATCCGGTCTACTCTCAAGGCCTGATCTCTGATCTCTCGCAGTTCCCGCAACGTCTTACTTCCCGCAATGGCTTCCCCCTTCCACTTCGGCATCGTCTGCAGCCTGTTCAACACCGAGTACACGGACGCGCTGCTCGCGTCTACACTCAAAGGTTTTGAGGCGGGGAACCACACGAGTCAGGTCGTCCGCGTGCCGGGCGCATTTGAGATTCCTCTGCAGATTCAGCGTCTGGGCAAAATGCGCTCCGGTTCTGATAATGCTGCGAAGCCTAAATTTGATGCACTTATCGCCCTGGGCCTCGTATGGCAGGGCAAAACTAACCACGCTGGTGAGATTACCCGTGCGGTTACCGATTCCCTGATGCGTATTGGCCTGGAGTGTGACATCCCCGTCATTCACCAGGTGCTGTGCGTGCAGACCGAGGCCGAAGCCAAGGCCCGTACCATGGGCAAGAAGCTCAATCGTGGCACCGAAGCAGCGGCTGCGGCCATATCTCTTGCTGAGCTGACGTTATCTCTTTCCCAGCAGGGCTGAATTGAGCAGCGTAGTCGGATCTGTTTACCACTCAGTTTGTTAAGCGAGCTTTCCGTGGTAGTCTGTTGAGATTTTTCATTATCCTGTTTGTAGTTTTTTTGATCAGAAAGATAAAACGTTTTTTCATCTCTGTCTTAGATGGTTGGTTTTGACCATGCTGAACTGGTCGGAACGACAACCAACAGAAAGGAAATTATTTCCGACGTATCAGTTGACTATCAATGCCACTCTGGCATAAAGAATAATCGTGTGGGGTGAATAAAACCTACCATTGCGGTGCTATCGCCTCACATTAAGGAACATGGTACAGTACCTGCTTTAATAAATAAAACGGGTGCTCAAATACATTTCGCTCCCTGTGCTGTGTAAAAGGCGCATCGTATTTTGCATTCACATATAACTTAACCTGCACGATTTACTACCGGACGGCCCAAAATCCCGATTCGAACCACGGCAAACGCCTGCGGAAAGCGCTGATTTTTGCGCTTTTACCACCGGAATTCCCGCCATCAGGAGAATACTTGCCCTATTCTCTCATTATCTATAAGATGATACTTTTAGGACATTTCTGACCAGCGTGACTTTGGACTATATCCATTACATTATTGTAAACCCTATCCGGTACAAGTAACTGTAATTACAACAAGGTCCATCTTTCCCGCGTCAGACCAGACAAGCCCTGTATGCCCGTAGCACTCTCCGAAGAACAGATCATCAACGCACTGAAAAAAGTCAAGTATCCCGGTTTCAGCCGGGATATCGTGTCTTTCGGCCTGGTTAAAGGCGTCTATATCGAAGGTACGGACGTCACTGTACGTATCTCTATTACTACCGGGGACGAAAAAATTCCCACACAGCTTCAGGATCTGGCCCTGGAAGCCCTGCAGACCGTGCCCGGCATCAGCAGCGCCGAGGTGGAAATTCAGGCTTCCAAACCCGCACAGCAGCCTCCCCCCACCGCCGCCGGACTTCCGCAAAACCGGATCGAAGGCATTCGACATGTCATCGCGGTAGGCTCTGGTAAAGGCGGCGTGGGTAAAAGCACCATCGCGGCCAATCTTGCCATTGCTCTGCGCCAGCTCGGTCAGAAAGTCGGTCTGTGTGATTGCGATATCTACGGTCCCAGCATTTCCCACATGTTTGGCGCGATCGATGAACGCCCCATAGTTACCGCCGACGAACAAAGCTTTCTGCCCATCCAGCGGTACGGCGTTTCTCTGATGAGCATGGGCTTTCTGCTCAAAGAAGATTCCCCCGCCATCCTGCGCGGGCCGATGGTGACCCGCTATACGCAGCACCTTCTTCGCAACGTTCTGTGGGGAGAACTTGATTATCTGATTCTTGATTTGCCGCCAGGCACCGGCGATATCCAGCTTACCATTGTGCAGACCGTGGCCCTTACAGGTGCCGTGGTAGTGACTACACCGCAGGAAGTTGCATTGATTGACGCGCGCAAGGCGGTCGCCATGTTTCAGAAGACCAACGTGCCGGTCATGGGCATCATGGAGAACATGAGTTACTTTATTTGTCCAAATGATCAGAATAGATATGCTATATTTGGATCAGGGGGCGGTGAGCGCGAAGCTGAACGCCTGAACGTGCCGCTACTGGGGCAGGTACCTATCGAAATGGCCGTGCGCGAATGCGGTGATAATGGAACCCCCGCTGTTCAGGCTTATCCGGAGTCGACAACGGCCGAAGTATTTAGAGACGCTGCAAAGCGCCTGATCGCAACAGCTTCGCTCCCCGCGGCCAGCTGATAATTTTCAACAAGACCACTAAAACGAAACGTTCAACTTTACACAAGGGGAGGCAACTCTGTTGACAACACTATTCATGACCCCCGTAATAAAGGATCCTATGACGGAAGATTTGAGGGAACAGGACGGTTTCTATAAGAAAACGGCCTTGTACCAGGAATTTCTCGCTGAGCGCGATGAGATTCTGAAACATAAATGGATTGAAAGCGAAAAAGCAGGATGTGACATCGGCTGGGAAAAAGCGCTCCTCGACTGGATCGTACGACATCGCTCTGCCTGGAGAAATTCGCGCCGCCGCAACTCGGACCGTAAGCGTTACTAACCTGGCGCATTCGGGTTCCCGGTGACCAGGTGGCAAAGCCCAGGGTAAGGTATTGACTCAACCCTGGGAGGCCAAAAGGCATAACCTGCAGATTCAGTTCGCGGCTCACTTCAGGCATTGGCTTCGAACCTGATCTCCATTATCCGGCAGACTTCCGACCCGCTTTTAGCGATACGCTTCGAAATCGAACGTCGGATCCTCTTCTTTCTTCTCCGCGCGGGCTACGGCTTCGGCAGGGGAGATATCGGAGTAAATCACCATCATCAGACTTTCGAAGTAGCGCTCGAACGTATGGGCGCTGGCCAGAACGATGTGGTGCAGAACGTCATCGCTCAGCTCGTCGCTGTGCAACGGCATGCTGCTCTTGTAGCGGATTTCGCCATCATCGTAGTCCATCTCAAAGGCGCCGACCAGCAGGCCGTAGTTCGCCCGCACCAGTGTTTCAGACAGCAAAGCACGCTTCGTCTTCTTCGCCTTAACCGGGAAAATACAGAAAACGGAGAGCACATTCCGCTCTGTATTCACATGAACCACGCACTGCCAGGACCCGTTTCGGCTGGAAACGTGCATCTGCAACATCCCGAGCTCGGGTTCCTGACGATACTTAAGTTCTTGTCTGTCGAAAAAGGCTTTGACTCGATCAAAGGCGCTCATGGTTAGATATTGATGATAATGTAAAACACCGGCCTTTGCAAGCTGCGTAACACCGCTACGCCGATGCTTTTAGCTTTCTGATGGAGCAGGTTTCGTGCATAATGCCGCGCAGACATGAGTTCTTCTCACCTGCCTTCTCATATTGCCCGCCGCCTGGAGGCAGCTCAGGGTTATCGCGACCTTGGTATGCCCGACGACGCCTGGCAGGAGCTGGCGGATCTGGAAACCGAAGAGGGCAGAAACTGGGTCGAGGTCAGCCTTTTCCAGATCGAGCTTCTTATTCAAAAGGATGACTTTGCAGCAGGCCTTGTTCGGGCGGCGGCGCTTTGTAAGGCGGACTGCCAGCATCCGCAGGCGTACATCTACCGTTCATACTGCCTGCATTCGATGGGGCGCACACGGGAGGCGCGCGACGTTCTCGTGTTGGCACCTGATTTCATGCGCAGTCTGGCGCTGTTTCACTACAATTTATCCTGCTACGAGTGCCAGCTTGGGCATTTAACGGCGGCCCGCACCAGTCTCAGCATGGCCATCCGCATGCAGGCTTCGTACAAGATTATCGCAAAGGATGATCCGGATCTGATCGCTCTGTCTGGCGAACTTGAGGAGATTTCCCGCGCCGCTTCTGTTCTGCAGATTCCGGATCAGGAGGATCATTTGCGCGATCTGGCCCGCGTGGTTACAAGTGGATCACCGGAGCAGAAGGCCCAGGCACTGCATCAGCTGGTTGAGGCAGGCGCGGAATCTGTCCTCGTTGAACTGATGAAGAGCAAGGATACCGCCGTGATTCAGATCGCCGCCCACGGTCTCTGGAGCTGCTGGCTGGATGAGGCCGGCCCCGCCGCGCGCGAGATGATGGAGCGTGGCACGGAAGCCCTGGAACGCGGTGAACTGGACCTCGCGCTTTCAATCTTTGAGAGCCTGGCCGAGGAGCATGAGGACTGGCCCGAGGCAACCAACAAGGTGGCTACGGCGCTCTACAAGATGCACCGCTACCGGGAAAGCATGGAAGCCTGCCACAAAGTGGTGCAGGCCAAGCCTTTCCATTTTGGTGCCTGGAGCGGTCTGGCAGCATGCGCCATGCAACTTTCGGACTGGAAGGCGGCGAGACTGGCGGCGGAGCAGATCCTGCATATCCAGCCCCATTCGACCGCGCACCACAGCCTCATCCTGGAGATCGAGAAACGCGCGGCTGACGGAGGAAAATGAGCGAATTCAATTGGGGAAGAGACGGTGGTAGTGGCATCACATTGTGGTGGATACGCGGTCAGCTTCTGGTCTTCGCGTGCTGCTTCCTTATCGGCCCGGGCAACGCTATGGCCCAGGATTTGCATCCTCTGCTGAGCGCTACCGGGCATCGTCCCCAGGCGGTTCCCGCGGAAGGGCAGGATGCCCGTAATGCTGCGGTGATTCGGGTGGGCATGGAGTTTCTGAATTGGGAAAAGCTGGATACCCAGGGCGGCACTTTTCGATTCGCCGGCATACTGTCCCTCGAGTGGAATCCCGCGGCGATTCCCGGACAAACGATTGCGCCCACGGAAGTCCCTCCAAAGGAGGGAAGCATTGAACTCAAGAAATGGGACGGCTGGCAGCCTTCCCTCACACTTGTCAATTCTCTGGAAGGCGTAACGCTGGGCGCGCCGGTCTATTTTCTGCAAAGCAACGGCAATCTCAGGGCAGAAGTCCGAATCCTCGCATCCAGCGTAAGAACGCAGTTCCATTTTCGTCGCTTTCCCTTTGATACGCAGACACTTACCCTGCAGCTTGCGCCCGATCGCCACAGCGAAGTACCGATGCGTCTGGAAGCGCTGCCAAACGGGACGGTAATTGCGGATATCTCGTCCAAACTGGAGTGGGACGTGACGGAGATTTACGCCAGGCCAACCCTGGGCAACCGCATCGACATTGGCATCAGTATCAAACGTTACTGGCCCTACTACATGGCCAATATGTTTATGCCCATGTTTCTGCTGGTTTGCATCAGCTATGGAACGTTGTGGATAGCGCGCGCCTACTTTGCAGGTGCCTTTAGTCTTGTAGCTGTTACGATAGCCAGCCTCTTCTTGCTGAAGCTTAGTGTAACAAGCAATGATAGCCGCGCTTTGTACATTACTTTTATGGACGTTACAGCATCGTTCCATCTGTTAATGGCCTCGGCAGCCGCCATTACGGATGTTATTCTGTCTCGCCACTATTCTACTATATCAGATGCCAGGCTTGAAGGTATTGCCAGTCATGTGCGTCTTGCTTTTCCGATTTTCTACGTAACAGGTCTCGTTCTTATTGTTATTATTTTTCACTTTTTTTAATCCTGCTTCTCTATGCTTCCTGGTCACCACGTGCAGTTTAATTTGTTTCCCGGCGGCTGTATGCGCGCCATCGCTCTTACCTATGATGACAGCGCCACGGCGGACTATCGTCTCGTGGAGATTCTGAATAAACACGGCATCATAGGTACGTTTCACATCAACAGTGGCGGTTTCGGTATGGAGGGCAGGGTGAAAACCGAGGATATACGCGGTCTTTACGACGGCCACGAGATCTCGGTGCACGGCGTGCATCACATGCACCAGGACTACCTTCCGCCCGAGCAGCTTGCCTATGAGATCATGGAGGACCGGCGCCGCCTGGAAGAAGTATGTGGCTACGCGGTCGTCGGCATGGCTCATCCCTACGGAAGCTACAGCGAGGAGGTTGTGCAAATGCTTGTTTCGCTGGGTTTTAAGTACGCGCGGCCCGTTGTCTACACGCAGAACTATAACCTTCCAGCAGACTGGATGCGATGGAGTCCCACCTGTCATCACAACGAAGCGCTGAAGCACCTGGAAGCTTTCATGAAGCTGAACGTGTGGGATAAGCCGCGTCTGCTTTACGTGTTTGGCCACAGCTTCGAGTTCGAGCGGCAGAACAACTGGGCGGTCATTGAGGATTTTGCGCGGGAAGCCGGCAACCTGCCCGGCGTCTGGTATGCCACCAGCATCCAGATCGCCGACTACATGGCCAGCTTTCGCAACGTGCGCGTGACAGCCGACCGCAGCCGCATCCACAACATGAACGCCACGTCGGTCTGGATCACCGCCAACCGCCAGCCCTTGGAAATCCCCGGCGGCGCGACCGTTGTGCTGCCACCGGTGGCGGCAGGACAGGGGTAGGGGATGACGACCTTACAGCCACTGGTATTCTACTTACGCGATGCGGAGATCCCGTTTCGCGTTTTATCCGATACGGAGCGAAGTGTTTATCAAGGTGTGTTTCATCAGGTCATTCATCGCGGCAAACAGGGATCGATTACCAGTATCCAGGAAGAGGATAGTGATGCTTTTCTTCAAGAACATCTCGCTTTATACAATACTCCGGTAGTCTTGTTTATAGGCAGTGTATTCTTTGGAGTATGGCTGGAGAAGGCATCCGATTTTCTCAGGATTCAGAAGGAACATCCTGTCTATGACTGGATCCTGATGGAGCCATCCCTGTATTTTATCTTCCACGGCGATCTTATAGAACGATGCATCTTTGTTCCGCAGCGCCCAATCATGTTGCCTTTGCCTGTAGATGCTGTCTCGTACAAAGCGGAATTTCTTCTCAACATAAAAGATCTGGCAGTTTACCACCACCTCGTGGTTGATGATTCACCATCTGCGGTTCTGCCCGACAGTTTTGCATTGTCCCTTGCGCAAAGATCACTACGGCTGGTGCTGATGGGGAAGATGCACGAGATCTTACAGTTCGTTTCCTGCCTTAAAGATAACGATACACTGGATTTACAGGCTTACTGCAGCCTCAGCCTCGCCCTGCTCCCTGACACAGGAAAGCACCGAGGCGAAGTGCAGGTAAACCGCTGGTTTTTGACTGCGGCTGCAGCTAAGGAGTCGAAGCTGCAGGTGGCCTGACAGTCTTTAACGACATGCGTATGCCCAGCCCCGCCAGCAGGCTCTGAAAAGTTCGCAGCCGCGGATTCCCCTTGGCGGAAAGCGCCTCATTCAACGTCTGCCGGCTGACGGAGATCTTGCGCGCCAGCCCCGCCAGACCGCCCTGGGCTTTGGCGACAAGGCGCAGGGTGTTTAACAGGGCGTTTATGTCATTATC
>JBGGNE010000295.1:0-6343 GCA_041287705.1 Methylacidiphilales bacterium
ATCAGCGTGCCCAGTAAGAGAATCAGCCCGAGCATGTAGGCCCGGGCTGGCTTTTTGGTCGCGATGCTGATGGGGACCGGGGGCTGCTTCATGGCGTAGCGGTCGCCAGCTCCGGATGAATCTTCTGGATCAGCTCCAGCAGCGCCTCGCCGAGGCGGGGACCGAAGTTGAGGAGCTTGACGTCATCCAAAGCGATGATACGGCCGGACTTTCCCGCGGGGGTGAGAGCGATGCCGGGTTGCTCCAGCAGGCCTTTTTCGCCGCCGGTGCTTTCCAGGCCGCGCCTGGTCAGCAGGATGATGTCGGGGGCCGCCGCCACCACCGCTTCGGAGGTGATCGGCTTATAGCCTGTATAGCCGGTAACGGCGTTTTCGCCGCCTGCCAGACCGATCATCGCGTCTGCCGCGGTGCCCGTTCCGGATACGTTGACAGAGCCGCCGCCGCGCGCGTAGATGAACATCACCTTCGGCTTCGTTTTGGCTTTGGCCAGCAGCGCCAGCGCTTTGGCGGCGCTTTCATCAAGCTGAGCGCTCAGCTTCCTGCCTTCCTCCACCTTACCCAGCGCCTCGGCCACAATGCGGATCTTCTCCTTAGCGGCGTCCACGGTGTATTTGGCGGGGACCGACACCAGAGTGACGCCCGCTTCCTTCACCTGAGCCAGAACGGCTGGCGGCCCCGCCTCGGACATCGCGATAACGACGCCTGGCTTCAGCGACAGAATGCCTTCGGAGGCGAGGACGCGCTCGTAGCCTACCTGCGGCAGTTTGGTGGCTGCCTCCGGGTACAGGCTGGAAGTATCCACGCCGACCAGGGAATCCTCGGCGCCCAGGGCGTATACAATCTCCGTTACCGCGCTGCCGATGGAGACGACACGCTTCTTCGGCGCGTCCTCCGCACGCAGCAGGCAGGTGGACGCTGAGGCCGCCGTGCCGATCAGGATCAGCAGCGCGGCGTACGACAACCAGCGCCGCATTACTCGGCCTCCGGCAGGGAAGCGATGATCTTGCGCCATTCGGGATCCTCGGGATTGCCCGGCTTGCGCTTGCCGAAGAACAGCGTCACATTCGTGCCCGCCGCGTCAAACAGCTCTACGGAGGTAACCACGCCGTCGCGCGTCGCCTTCTTCACCACCCACGCCTGCGAAACCAGATCGTCGCGCAGGTGCAGGTTAAAGTCTTTATCCAGCACGTTAATCCACTGGCCGTGGCGCACAATGTTCTGTACCGGGCCGGTATGGATCTGGATGGTGCCGGGGTTGCCGACAAATACCATGATGGGCGTGGCAGTGCCGGCTGCGTTCTCCAGCAGAATGCGGATCGCGTCGGTGGTCACCTTATAGGCGCGGGAGCGCTCAGCCAGGCGCAGAGCCTGCAGGCGGCCCAGATTGAATTTCTTGAGGAGGCTGAAGAACGCGTGCGTATCCTGCGTGGCGTCCCAGGCTTCGCGGAAGCCCTGCACGTCCACTTCGCTGTCCGGACGGTCGGCGATCGCGGGCTCGGCTTCGACCACTTCGACGGAGGAATCCTGATTGGCGGAGGTGTACTGCTTTACCAGCCCGGCGTACACGTCCAGGTTGCCTTCGGGCTGAACGTACACCTTGTGCGTGGCCACACCCTGCGCGTCAAAGAACTGAAAGCTGGGGGCGGTGCGCTTGTTTTCCGTGTCGTTAACGGCAAAGGCATGCACCCAGTGGCTCATAAAGAGGCGCAGGTCGATATCCGGGCCGACGATCTGGCCCATGCCGTGGAAGAAATCGAGCTGAATGAACTCGCCCTTGCGCTCGTGCACGGCTACGTCGTTGCGTGTCAGACACATCACACGGCCCAGGCGGGGGAATTCCTTCAGCAGCAGCGTAAAGTCACCCTCCAGACGCGTCACGGTCTTGCCGCAATCCGTTGCCAGCAACTGCGCTTCGCTGACGCCCAGTTTGGCCGCGGCATCGCGGATGCGAAGATTAGGTTGTTCTTTACTTAGCAATTCCCATTGCGTCTTCAGATCCGTGACCGTGTCGTTCATATAAATAAGTGAGGAAGTGTGCGTACAGCTATACCATAGCCAAAGCCAATGCCCTCTGTAAAGAAAGCATTGGCTGTATCTACAAAGCGCAGCCGATCTATTAGGCTAAATTAAAACTGAATGCCAACCGACGTGCGAACGCTTATGCCGGGCTGCGTAAAGCGATCGATCTGGCTCTGAGCGCTGGCGGGTGCACCCATAGGCATATTGCCGCGGGCATCCACGTTGCGGACATCCTGCCATAACCAATACTTCTGATCCGTCATATTGTAAACACCGATACTGAGCTTTGTGTAAGGTGTTGGCTCATAGTAAGCTACAAGGTCCAGGGTGTGATAGCCTGGCGGCTGGAAGTTCACGAAACCAGGCTCGGCGGCAATCGCCTGCTTCTCCGCCACATAGGTGCCGACGAGGTCGACGCCCCAGTCCTTCTTGCGGTAGCGAAGGGTGCTCATGAACTTGTAGGGATCCACGCTGTCCAGCGGCTTGTGGTTCTGCAGATCTTCACCCCATGTAAAGGCAGCACCCAGTATAACAGATAATCCATCCAGATGTTCGTTCCAGTATCCCAGTGGGAACTCGGTGCGAAGCGTAGTTCCAAAGATGTGCGCTTCGTCAATGTTTACGGACTGATACAGACTCATGCCTGTACCGGGCTCAATACCTACCAGTGTCTGCTGGTTAATGAAGTTCTGGTAGTAGTTATAATAACCGGCCACATCCCACTTCATAAAGGCGTGGTTGCCGCGGAAACCGATTTCCGTGTTGTAGCTGGTCTCAGATTCCAGCTTCTCATTGGGCAATACCTTATAGAACGAGGTAGGGTTATTGAATACACCGTTAAGATCTTCCGTAGTAGGAGCGCGGAAACCCTGTGAGTACTGGCCATAGCCCGTTACTTCAGGAGTTATCTTACCTACAATACCCAGCTTGGGGGAGAGCGACCATTCGCTGAATTCTACACCGGATCGATTTACAATTTTGGTGTATTCCGCATTCTGCTTTACGCTCAGATCATAATAGTCCGCGCGCAGACCGGGCGTAATGATCACTTCCTTATCATCACCAACGGTGATTTCATCCTGCACGTAAGCACCAAAGCGGAGTACGCTGGTATCCGGCACTTCCTTATACGGCATAAAGTAAGGGCCGGAAGCGCTTGGTGCGGTACCAAAGGCAAGACTTTCAACACCAGTCTGCTCGTTACGTATAAATCCATTAACGTTGCGTTCGATAAGAGTATTGGACACATCCGCACCATACGTAAGACGCTGAAGAACATTGTCGCATTCCAGGAACTTGGTGAATTGAACATTGCCACCTACGACATCATTGGTGTAGTCCCGCTCAAAGAAGCGTGTGTAGGGTACAACAGCACCTGGAGCGGGAAATGTGCTCTGGCGGGTGTACTTATCATAAATCTGCTCGTTGTTGGTGGATTGCTGATAGTAGGCCTGCCAGGATCCTTCATCGAATATCGGCACATCATCATGCGTTTTAAAGTCATGACGCAGGCTTACGCGGAAACGGTTTGTATCTTCACCCTGCTGAATGGACGTACGATTCTGCTGCGGACCAAACGATGTTACCAGGAAGCTGCCCAGCTGATTGGAGATCTGGGAGTTGGAGTCAAAGTTGTACATCTCACTCGTCAGGGTGAGTTTGTGGTCGGGATTGATCGTCCAGACCGCTTTGCCCAGAACATTATTGCTGTTGTAGGACAACGGGTTAGGGCCGTAATCGCCCAGGTTGGAGGTCTCCTCACCATCGCGGCGGGTGTAGACGAGCAGCAGATCAACCGGGCCGGCGCGCAGTGCCGTGGTGATGGTTTCGGAGAGCTCGTTATTGGAGCTGTCGTAGCCCTGAATAAAGCCTGCGTAATAAGGGTGTTCCTTACCATCAAGAAAGTCAGAAGGATCTTTGGTAAGATAAGTAACCACGCCGCCGATAGCATCACTACCATAAAGGCTGGATGCGGAACCCTTCAGGATTTCAATGCGCTTAAGGGAGTTCAGATCCTGATAGTTGCGGCCAATGGCGTAGACACCGCCGAATGTATACTGCTCCGGCTGGCGAATATCGTCTGTCTGAATAAGAATTCGGTTTCCGTCAATACCGCGAATATTATAGCCCTGCAAGCCTACACCACTAAAGCCTGCCGGCCCGAGACCACCCGCGTTTTTCAGAGAGCTTACATCCAGTTCATCTCGCGTTAAATCGCGGATATTACTGACCTGGTTGCGTTGCAGATCTTCAGCATCATAAACAGATACGCTTCCGGCTACAGAGTTAGCGTCCAGCCTGGTGCGTGTAGCGCTTACCACTACTTCGGGAATGCTGGAACTGACTTCAGGTTTAGCTGTGCCCTCTTCCTTCTTTGTAGTTGCAGCGGGTGCTGTATCTTTCTTTTTAGTTGCGGGAGCTACTTTTTGTGTTTCCTTTTTAGTGGAACCTGCCGGCTGAGCGCGCAGTGTAGCTCCGGTTAATATTAAGCAGCTTAGTCCCGCCGCGAGGGCACACCTTAATTTCATACGGCAAAGCATGCCAGCCTTGCGCGCCGCCTGCTGCCGATCTGTTGCGATTCTTTAATGCAAAAGGTTAACGGTGCGTTGCAGCTGGTAGTGAATCGTTGCGCTATATATTTAGCAATCTATACGTTTACCTAAAGTTAGAGTGATGCCCCGCAGTCTGTGTATCCGATTTTGGTTGAGTCTTTTAGAGAATTTTTTAGTGTAGAGGCCTTTATGAAGCCCGTTGCGGCCTACGCGCCCTCACTTACCCGATACGAAACCATGCCCTACGCCCGCACGGGGCGCAGCGGCCTGATGTTGCCGAGACTTTCCCTCGGACTCTGGCAGAATTTTGGCGATATCGATCTCTACCCCACGGGTCGCAGCACCGTGCTGCGCGCGTTCGAGCTCGGCATCACGCACTTTGATCTGGCCAACAACTACGGCCCGCCCCCCGGCACCGCAGAGTCCAACTTCGGCCGCATGCTGAAGAGTGATCTGGCCCCGTACCGCGACGAACTCGTCATCGCCACCAAAGCCGGCTACCGCATGTGGCCCGGACCGTACGGCGACCTGGGCTCGCGCAAATACCTCATCGCCAGCCTGGACCAGAGTCTGAAGCGCATGGGCCTGGATTACGTGGATATCTTCTACTCGCACCGCCCCGACCCCAGCACCCCGCTGGAGGAAACCATGGGCGCGCTGGACAGCGTAGTGCGCGCCGGCAAGGCGCTCTACGTCGGCCTCAGCAACTACACGCCGGAGCAGACCGCGCGCGCCGCCGCCATCCTGCGCGATCTCGGCACGCCCTGTCTCATCCACCAGTTCTGCGCCCACATGTTCAATCGCGACCCGGAGGTAAAGCTCCTCCCCGTCCTGGAGAAGGAAGGCATCGGCGGTATCGTTTTCTCGCCTCTGGCCCAGGGCCTGCTGACCACGCGTTACCTGGACGGCGTGCCCAAAGACTCCCGCGTAGGTCGCGGCGCCGAATCCACCAAATGGGTAACGCTAAGCGAGGACAAGCTGAGCAAAGTCCGCGCCCTGCACGCCCTGGCGCAGCGCAGCGGCCGCACGGTAGCCCAGCTCGCCATCCACTGGCTCATGCGCCACGACTCCGTCACCAGCGTCCTCATCGGCGCCAGCTCCGTAGAGCAGCTGGAAGAAAACGCCAAAGGCATCGAGTCCTACCAAATCAGCCCCGAAGAGCTGAAGGAAATCGAAGACATCCTGGCCAAGCGCGTGGAGTGACGGGAGTGAGTAATGGGAAGTTGCAGGGAGAGCTCATTATGGGCTCTCCTTCACACGGAATAATTCCGGCTGGGTCTGACGATACAATTTCCCCTCAGGCAACCAGACCTGATTCATCACAGAGAACCCGGGTTTTTACCACAGAGATTCGTCGTCATTATCTTTTGTAAGCAGCGACACATCGTAAGGATTAAGGATTTTCCAGGAGCGACCTTGCTTTTCGAGAGCTCCATAGCATTGAATAAGCAGTCGCTCCTTGTACGACTTTACTGCTGATGCGTGATCTTCACCTTTTAGTATCAGACTAACCGTCTTAGGCTCATCATCAACTGTACCTTTGATGGTAACATGCCCAACATTGCCATCGACGTGCTCCAACTTATGAACAGTGCCAATAACGCGTACGTCTTTTTGGTATGACGTAGCTTTGAATACAGAAGATGTTTCTTCGAGCACGGGTATAATGTCCGGCGATAAACGGATTTGCGAGTGCGCGTTAGCAGGAACACCACGGGAAGGCGCCCAGGAAAAATTGAAATCGATACTTTGTTCGCCACCACATTTAAACA
>JBGGNE010000296.1:0-4034 GCA_041287705.1 Methylacidiphilales bacterium
TGGAGATGTGCGTCACGGGAGAGGGGAGTTATTCACCACCAAGACACAAAGACACCAAGTTTCGGAGGGAAATCGCTTATCTTTGTGTGTTTGGAAGGTTGACCATTTGTACTGCTATCAATCGCACTCCGGAAGCGATAGGTAGACAATCCAGGCTCTGCTGCACGATAAAACAACGCAGCAACGCTTCCGCCCATCGCTCCCGTATCCGAAGCCACCCGAGCACACATCCCAGGCGACGACAAAGTCGTCAGCTAAAGGGTCCAGCGTCACGCTGGCTGGCTGGCTGGTTAGAAGAGGGCGCCGGTGCCCATTCCGAGGGCTTCGCGGACACCATCCCAGCCTATAAGAGTGTCAGTGATGGAATCCCACTTAATCTTCGCATGCTCTTCCCGGTACAGGCGGAAGAAACAGGCATAGCGAATATGCTGCGAGATATTGGGGGCGGTGCCGTGCGCCAGCAGATAATGCGAGAGCACAATGTCACCGGCCTTAAGTGTAATCTGGTAGGGCGCGGGAAGCTCCAGCACAGGAAAGCCATTCAGCAGAGTGCGCGGCCCCATCTCCCGCAGGTACTCGGCGAAGATATGATGCGAGCCGGGCCAGACCGTATAATTGCCCATGTTCACGTCGGTAATGTCGCTCAGGAACACACCGAGTGAGGCGGTAAAATTGAAAAGCTCGCCCTTGGGAACGCCATTATGGGGGCTGTGGATGCCATCGATCTGCGGGATGGGCGCGGGTGGCGGATCCATCACCGTAGGGAAGCGCAGATTCACCTGACCGTGACGATGCAGCTCCAGCGGCCCGATGGCGGACTCCGAAAGCGACCAGGAGGGCGTGCGGTGCAGCAGATCGGTGATGACTGCGGTGGCGGTGAGCTCCGGGCAGAAGGTGCTGGCGCGGAACTTCGGCATATCATCGCGGCTCATGCCGTCGCCGATCGACTGGTTAATGGCGCGCAGGGCGGTACGGATCATCACAGGCGGTATAACGCCGGGGACGACGATGAATCCGTTTTCGTGCAGCTCTCTTCTCTGGGCAACAGAAAGTTTCATAAAGAAATCAACAGGCACTACAAAGGGCTGACGCCGATAGCAGGGGAGCGGGCTGCCATTCGCGGCAGTTGCCTTGGTTGCAATTAACTAAACAAACCTGCCCGCTCTCAGCAAGAACGAATGCGCATTCCGAGGAGGGTAAGCAACTTTTGATGGCGATCGCGACGATGCTGTCCATCCTCTTCACCGTGCCGACATTGCGCTCTTCCTCGGCGAAGAATTTCCTCGAAATCAGTTGCAGGGATATATGTATGCCCGGTAAGAACATTGCGCCTGCGCGGATTTATTCTGACTCTGTAGGGCAAAGAAAACGCATAAGCTCTTTCCACTATGGCACTTAAGCCAATGTCTCCCGAAAAAACGCCTGCCGGACTGGCCCCCGCCTTTCACTCCGGTACGGAGTCCGCTGCCATCGCCGCGACAACGCCCGAAGTCACCACGTTCAAGGTACCCCTGACAACTGCCATCTGGATTGTCGTGGCCAACATGATAGGCACCGGCGTTTTCACCAGCCTGGGCTATCAGCTTTTCTTCACCTCCAGCCCGTTTGTCGTGATGATGCTGTGGCTGGTGGGCGGCGGCATTGCACTGTGCGGGGCGCTGGCTTATGCGGAGCTGGCCGCGGCTCTGCCTCGTTCGGGCGGTGAGTTTCACTTCTTGTCGCGCATCTATCATCCTGCGGTCGGCTTTGTGGCGGGATGGACATCGGTAACCGTGGGATTTGCTGCGCCCATCGCCCTGAGCGCCATTGCGCTGAGCGGATATTCCATGAGCGCGATGGGCTATATCCCCGTCCGCGTCGCGGAGGGGCAGGCACCCACGACGGAGCAAGTGCTGGTAATTCAACAGCACGAAGCGATCAAGGACCGCATCGCCATTGGCGTCGTTGTGGCCATTACGCTGGCTCAGCTGTGGTCCCTGCGCGTGGCCAGCGCGTTTCAGGCGTTTTTTACGGTTATCAAGCTCCTGATCATTCTGGCGCTGATCGTGGCCGGCATGACCATTACGCCGATTCCACAGAAGATCTCATTTATGCCGGGGACAGGCGACTGGTCACAGGTAATGAGCGCCAGCTTTGCAAGTAATCTGTACTGGGTGATGTACGCTTACTCAGGCTGGAACGCGGCAACCTACATTATTGACGAGGTGAAAGACCCGGCACGCAACCTGCCCAGGGCGCTGCTGTGGGGCACGCTTTGCGTCATGCTGCTCTATATCCTGCTGAACTCGATCTTCCTGTACGTGGCTCCCATGAGCTCTTTACGCGGCGTGCAGAACGTGGCGACACCGGCCGCACTGGCCATCTTTGGCGACGGCGGGGCCCGTATCGTTTCTGGAATTATCTGCTTTGGGCTTATCGCCACCATCAGCGCAATGACGTGGGTGGGACCTCGCGTCTCCAAGGCGATGGGTGAGAAAGTACCCGTGCTCTCCTTCTTCGCCATTACCAATAAGAATAACATCCCTTACGTGGCTATCCTCATCCAGTGTGGTATTACGCTTTGTCTGCTTCATCTGGGGACGATGAATCAAATAATGCAATACATTCAGTTTACGCTGACTCTTTCCTCGACCCTGACAGTGATAGGTCTGTTTGTGCTGCGCTTACGGGAGCCCGAGCTGGAGAGACCCTACAAGGCATGGGGTTACCCGGTTACCCCCATATTCTTTATCGCGTGCTCCATATGGATGCTTTACGTAAGTGTGGAGCAGAGCCCTAAGGAGTCGCTCTGGGGTTTTGTTACCATGATTGCAGGGTTGATCGTCTTCTACAGTTCGCAGGCATGGACCAGCAGGAAGCGGCAATCATCAGTTGTATAATGAAGACAATAGGTTAAATCTATAGATTGACCTGCATGCCAGTTATATTAAGGTAGCGCCCGGTTCGTCCTTTTGACGTGGTCGAGGTTTCCCTGCTACTTCGGGGATACGGCACTTTTCTGATTATACCTTTATGTTGTTACAGCTTTCTTCTTCTCCATATGCTGGGAAAGGGAATCTGCATCGACGCCGGTCCCTGGCCGCCGCGATGCTTGCCGCCGGCGCAGCCTGCCTGCTCGTCCTGAGCGGCGCCCTGTCCATCTCCAGCGCTCTGGCCCAGGATGTGGATGGCCCTCAGTCGGCTTCCCTGGTTAATGATACCGCGCGCATCCTGGCCGGTCTGCGTCCTCACCCCAGTTCGCCGCTTGCTTCCGTGGCGGATTCCCCCGGATTTACCGGACACGCGCGGGACATGAGCAACGCCTGGGATACGCTGGAGCGCCAGCGCCTTTCGCGCATGCGCCTCTGGTCGTCCTCCAACCTGCCGGGCCGCAACTCCTCGCGCCCGGTTTACTATCCTTTCAGCGGCGCGGATTTCCTGCATCTCTATACCTTCTATCCCTCCTCGCCCACCTACGCGATGTGCGGCCTGGAGCCTGTGGGCGCGGTGCCTATCCTCAGCGGCATTGGCTCCGATCAACTGGCCGGCGGTCTGGCTCAGGTTCGCGGCTCGCTCAATTCGCTGCTGCGCTACTCGTACTTCATGACGAAGGAGATGCGCGCGGACTTCGGCGGCAACCGTTTCGGCGGCGTCACTCCCGTGCTGCTGCTCATGCTGGCCCGCAATGGCTGCGAAGTGAAGGAACTCAGCTACGTCTCCCTTAATGCTAACGGAACGGTCTCCGCCGCGGGCAGGGGACGCGGCAATGGCGTGCGCATCATTTTCCGCGGCCGAGGCGGCACGCAGGAGTTGCTCTACTTTAACTACAATCTCAGCGGCGGCGCTTCCTCCTATGTTAACCTGATGCGTCAGCGCGGTCTGGGTCAGACCTACCTTAAGGCGGCCAGCTACCTCATGCATGGCGGCAGCTTCAATGGCATCCGCGAAGGCATCTTTGCCAACAGCTACAGCATCCTGCAGGATGACTCCGGTATCCCGTACCGTTATTTTCTACAGCACCCTGGCTGGAAGCTTCAGTTCTTTGGAAACTACAC
>JBGGNE010000297.1:0-2672 GCA_041287705.1 Methylacidiphilales bacterium
CGAGGCGAGTGCGCTCAAGCACAGCTCTATTACTCTGGAGCACCTTTTGCTGGCGATGATTCCCCAGTATTGGGAAAAGAGCCTGTTATTGGACATGAGCATGAGGGTTTCCCTTGCCGACATGCGCCGCGACATCCTGCGGGAGATGAGGCCTAACTTCGATACCTCGGCGCTGGATGTTCTGGAACGCGCGCATCAGCTGGCTCACCATTTCCACAACAACCATGTGGGTGCCGAGCATCTGCTCCTGGCCTTGTCTCAACCAGCCGAAAATGTCGCGATTGAGGCCTTGCAGCATCTGCGTGTGGATCTGGAAAAATTGCGGCAGATGATCGAAACAGAGACAAAACGCAGTAATCCGGACCTCCATAACTCCGGCGTCCTTCCCCAGACGGCGGCAGTCGGCAACATCCTGTTTCTTGCCGGGGATGAAGCGTACGAGATGGGTCACTTTAGCGTCAGAGCCGAGCATCTGCTGCTGGCGCTGCTACGAGCAGGCGGATACGCCGCCAACGTCCTTTCCCGTTTCTACGTTAACGAGGAAATCGCCCGTACCGAGATCCTGAGGCGCCAGCAGGTGCGCGGTATCCTCCAGGCGGCTCCCGCGTCGGAGCCTGAGCGGGAGCCATCACCCAGAACTGTACAATGCAGGGGCAGGCGAAAGCTGGAGATTCTTGAAGCTTCGGCTCACCTTGGCATGGTACTTGATGATTATCTCGAACTCCTTTACAAACAGCATTTTAAATCTCTCAAATCTGAGGCATAATTAATACGGTGCTTCTGTTACAATCATTCTCCCGCTCGCTTCACACTCACCGCTTCCCATGAACAATTTTACGCCTCTTGCCCGGCAGGTACTTGCGCTTTCGCGCAAGGAGGCGGATCGTTTTATCCAGAAGCACACAGGCGGGAAGCGCTTGCGGACTGGAATTGTCTCACTGCGACAACGTGTCGCAGCCGCTGGGTTGCGCCATTGGGGCGTAATCCTGTCCAGTCTTCGTTCGATATGGCCCGGTAACAGCACTGCAAGCTGTACCGTAAATTTCCACATGGAGATTTTATCCGCCTCAGGCAAACTTGGCATGATTCTTGATGAGTCTATAGAACATCTCCACAAACTGCATTATAGTGAGGGAGATACTCCGGCATGAAACAAGCCCTGGCCCTCTGCGCCACGACGCCGCGCCAATTTTCCAAACGACTGGCGGTGCGAAATTTAGACAGAACGCCAGCACAAATTTTCCGCATTGAGCAAAAGAAACTTTCCTTCCCTACCATCCGATAACAGTCCCCACACCATGAACAACTTCACGCCACGCGCTCAGCAGGTCCTCGCCCTCGCACGTAAAGAGGCGGACCGCTTTAATCACAATTACGTTGGGACTGAACACCTATTGCTCGGGCTGATTAAGCTGGGTCAGGGTGTCGCAGTTACCGTGCTTCAGAAAATGAGCCTGGACCTTGAGACAGTCCGTCTCGAAGTCGAGAAACAGGTGGGCAGCGGCCCGGATACCAAGATGTCCGGCAATATCCCCTACACGCCCCGCGTGAAGAAGGTGCTGGCCCTGGCCAACAAAGAAGCCAAAGCGCTGAACCACAGCTATGTGGGCACGGAGCACATCCTCCTGGGCCTGCTGCGCGAAGGTGACGGCGTGGCCGCCCGCGTGCTGAAAAGCCTGGACGTGGACATTGAACGCACCCGCAACGAAGTGCTGAAAGAGCTGGACCCCAACTACGCCGCATCTGAAGGCGAAGACGAAGAGGGTGGCAGCGGCGCCGGTGGTGCAGGCGGCGGTGAAGGTGCCGGCAGTAAGAAGGACGTGAAGACGCCCGCGCTGAAGGCCTTTGGTCGCGACCTGACGGAAGGCGCACGCAAGCACGAGCTGGATCCTGTCATTGGCCGCAAAAGCGAAATTGAGCGTGTCATCCAGATCCTGTGCCGCCGTACCAAGAACAACCCTGTGCTGATAGGCGAAGCGGGTGTGGGTAAGACCGCGATCGCGGAAGGCCTGGCCCAGGAAATCGTTCAGGGCAACGTGCCGGAACTGCTGCGCGAGAAGAAAGTCATCACGCTTGATCTGGCCCTCATGGTCGCCGGTACCAAATACCGCGGTCAGTTTGAGGAGCGCATCAAGGCGGTGATGGAAGAAATCCGCAAGGCCCGCAACATCATCCTCTTCATCGACGAGTTGCACACCATCGTGGGTGCAGGCTCTGCCGAGGGTGCCATGGACGCGTCCAACATCATCAAGCCCGCGCTCTCCCGCGGTGAGCTGCAGTGCATCGGTGCTACAACGCTGAACGAGTACCGCAAGTTCATCGAAAAGGATTCCGCGCTGGATCGCCGTTTCCAGACCGTTATGGTCGAAGCGCCGAGCGTGGACGAAACCATCGAGATCCTGAAGGGTCTGCGTGGCAAGTACGAAGCTCACCACAAGGCCAAGTTCACCGAAGCCGCCCTGGAAAGCGCCGCGCGTCTCTCCGACCGCTACCTTACAGGCCGCTTCCTGCCGGACAAGGCAATCGACGTCATGGACGAAGCGGGCTCCCGCGCCCGTATTTCCGCCACCATGCGCCCACCGGATGTGAAGACGCTTGAAGTGGAGATTGAGGAGATCAAGAGCCGCAAGGAAGCTGCGATCAAGGCCCAGGACTTCGAAAAAGCCGCCGCA
>JBGGNE010000298.1:0-10215 GCA_041287705.1 Methylacidiphilales bacterium
GTCTCCATACCGGTCCGCCCTCCGCCCCCACGCTGGGCGGCACACTCGATCCGTCCACCGCGCTCAGCATCAGCGGCACCGCGTTCGCGCTTCTGTCGGCTGTGCTCAGGCCGTTGGTTTCGTTTAGCTGCCACCAGCCTGTAAGTGCCTCCGGCGCAACAATATTCGTGGATATTAAGTGGCTCGCCTTAAAAGAATCCTCCAGGCCGTCCTTTTGGTAGCTGCCAGCAAAGGCGAGCATCGCCACTCCCAGCACGCTCAACATCGCCAGGAAGAATACCGCGCTCAGGTCGGCCTGAGAACGTCGCCCATTGCGTGCTGGATGAGATACTGTGGATATATAGACTATACCGTTCATAAAGGAATAAATTGAAGCGAGCCCAAGATGGCTACACCATAGGAATCTTGCCTCAAGACATTTGGCGAAGGCAATACTATTCTTGTGTGGTTTTCGTGCTGCGGTTAAACCAATTTGTATGGCAATGGTGTTAACCGTTAGGCGCTCAAGGTATTACGTAAATTGTTTCCTGTCGACTATAGTGAGAACTAAATTTCTAATGGATGCTATCATCGCTACAGTTGCTCAGTCAGGCGATTGATCCGCCACGCCCTTGTCTTCAGGCAACGGGTGCATCTTCAGCGTGGCCTGAAGATTGCCGATAGTGCCAAAGTGTCGAAGGATCGCCTTAAGCAGCTCAGGAGTGTTACGCTCGAGTTTTGTCCAACGGAGTGCATTCCCTGTCTGGATATACTCTCTCGCACCCTGTAGCACAACTTCTAGAGATGAATGAAGCACGCTTCCAAAAGCGCCGGAGCCAGACCCAGAAACAGTGCCAGCTTTCTCCAGCTTCCGAAACGAGTGTACGCCAGACGATGATTTCTGGATCTCAACGACCTCAACGCAGCTACTCGCTCATTGTGTCCTCGACGAGCTTCATCTGCAGCAAGTTGCAATGCAGCTGTATAAAAGCGCTCGCTATCCCCAACAGTATGCTTTGGACGCGGATTTACCCGGGTTCGTGTGCAGCCTGCCCCTGCTCCACTCCACTTCCCTAATAAACTCTACTTAAGCGGGACCACCGGCGCATTCCAGGCTTTCTCCACGGTTTCGTGGGCGATGCGGCGAATCAGCTTGGCGTCTTCCTGGGAGATACCGTTGGGGACAAAGGTGTTTTGTTCGACGTTATCGTGATAGAGAAATTCGTAGAACACGCAGCCGGCCAGAAACATGCCATACTGGTTGGCGTGTTTGCGATCCCTCATCGTGAGACTGCCGCGCTGAAGCAGACCGTTCTTGATCAGCGTCTCCAGCGAGACCGTGGGCACGGGCTGGGAGCTGTTGGTGCCGCGGGGCGTCCCGGGAAGCGCGTTGGTGGCGGAGGAAGGATTGGGCAGCGCGGGTGAGTTCGTAGCAGAAACAGATGGCGCTACGGGCGTGGCGGCGGGACCTCCCAGTGAAGAGTCAGAAGCGCGGACGTTCGGCATTGCCTCACCGGCAGGCGCTACGTACTGCCACTCCGGCAGCGCATACATGGCATGAAAAGCGTCGCCCACCGGGATGATGCGCAGGCCCGTTTCAGAGGAAAGCTTATCGTACGCAGCCTTCACCCCTTCATACATAGTAGCCTGGGTAAGTTTGCCATCCTTAAAGAAAGGATGATCCGCACGATAGGCCCAGGTTTCGTACAGACGCACCTGCGCCGTGGGAGCATTCTGTTTGATATAACTAATCAGGCGGTTGGCAAAAGGCTGGTACGTTTCGGCTTTAAAACTGATGGCGCTGTACTGCTGTATTGTCACGATATCCCACTTTTCGGATTCCAGGGCTTCCTTCAGGCTGAAGTTCTTCTTTTCGCCGGTGACAGGGTGCGTGCGGTTCTTATAGGCGTGCCCGAAGGGATCATCATGATTCTTCTCGTAAGCTTCGAGATAGTTCACATGCTTCTCCAGCGAATGACCGCCCAGATTGGCACGAAACAGCACAAGCTCCTTGCCGGCAGCCTTCACGATGGCCGGGAGAAACGCCAGTGCATTATCAGCAAAGCTGTTACCGATCGTAAGAAGCCTCAGCTTCTGTATGGGCTGAGGGCGGGCTTCCCTGTTTAGCGGAGCCTGGGGCGCGGGCGTCGTTACCGCTTTGTTGACAGGATCCGCTGCGCGCAGCGTGCATACCGCAGCCAGCACAAGCACGAGCATGGCGGTAACTCTGGATGTAATAAAGTGCATAAGATCTCTGTTTCAATAATCAAAACTCACGAACATCAGCAAGGCTTATACTGTGGGACCTTTCCCATCAAGTCTGCACGTGACAGTATCTTATTCAAACTATTGACAGCTGCAAGAAATGCAATGCGCTTCTGTGGCAAAAAGAGGAAAGGAACCGGCCCAACGCTAAAAAGGCCGCCGCCTTATACCGCTTTTTTCTCGTCGCTGGCCGCAAAAGCAGGAAGAATGCCGCTCATGGTAGCGACGACGCCCAGCACAAAGAAGCAAATGCCCTCAATAACCTCCGCCATAAGCACTTCCGGCACCACTGCAGCCAAAAGCAGCGTACCCGCCGAAGTGGCCATTACCCCGAAGCTCATCGAAAGCCACGGCATCACCCCCGACGAATATCAGCGCATCATCGGCATCCTGGGTCGCGAACCCAATATTACCGAGCTCGGCATTTTCTCCGTCATGTGGAGCGAGCATTGCAGCTACAAGAACAGCCGCCTGGAACTGAAGAAATTCCCCACGACTGGTCCCACCGTGCTCGTGAAAGCAGGCGACGAAAACGCCGGCGTTATTGATATCGGCGGCGGCTGGGGCGTCGCGTTCAAGATCGAGTCCCACAATCACCCGAGTGCCGTGGAACCCTTCCAGGGCGCGGCTACCGGTGTCGGCGGCATTCTGCGCGATATCTTCACCATGGGCGCCCGCCCGGTGTTCCTGCTCAACTCCCTGCGTTTCGGCAACATCCGCGGAGACTCCGCCGACGCTCGCAACAACCGCCGTCTGGTCTCCGGTGTTGTGGCCGGTATTGCGCATTACGGCAACTGCATCGGCGTGCCCACCGTGGGCGGCGAAATCGTTTTCGACGAGTCCTACCACGGCAACCCGCTGGTAAACGTGTTTTGCCTGGGCATCCTGCGCCACAGCGAAATCCGTCGCGGCAAGGCGACCGGCACGGGCAACCCTGTATTCTACGTCGGCGCCCGCACGGGTCGCGATGGCCTGGCCGGCGCGGCATTCGCTTCGCGCGATCTGACCGAGGACAGCAAGGCCGACCGCCCCGCCGTTCAGGTGGGCGATCCCTTCATGGAAAAGCTCCTGCTGGAAGCTTGCCTTGAGCTCTTCAAGGAAGAGGAAGCCGTTGTAGGTGTGCAGGACATGGGCGCAGCCGGTCTCACCTGCTCCACGTGCGAAACCGCCAGCCGCGGCGGCACGGGCATCGAAATCGAGCTGGACCTGGTGCCGCAGCGCGAGCCGGGAATGACTCCTTACGAGACGATGCTTTCCGAATCCCAGGAGCGCATGCTTATTATTGTGCGCAAGGGCCACGAAGCCACCGTGAAGCGCATCTTCGACAAATGGGATCTGCCCAACGCGGAGATCGGCATGGTGACCGACGACGGCATGATGCGCGTGAAACATCACGGCGTCACAGTCGCGGAAATCCCCGCCCGCCAGCTTGCCGACGAAGCGCCTGTCTATCAACGCGACGCCCGTCCGCCCGCCGACCTGGCCGAGCGCCAGACGTTTGACTTCAATGCGCTGACAGAACCCGCCGATCTGCACGCGGAAGTTCTGGCCATCAGTTCCTCCCCCACCGTGGCCAGCAAGCGCTGGATCTACCGCCAGTTCGACCACATGGTGCGTGTTGGCACGGTCGTTACACCCGGCTGCGACGCCGCGGTCGTTCGCGTTGAAACCGATGACGGCTGGAAGTATCTGGCCTCCACGGTGGATTGCAACGGTCACTACTGCTGGGTCAACCCGCGCGAAGGCGGACGCCACGCCGTGGTGGAAGCCGCTCGCAACCTGGCCATGACTGGCGCGACCCCGATCGCCGTTACCGATAACCTGAACTTCGGCAATCCGCACATCCCGGAGATCTTCTACCAGTTGCGCGAAGGCGTGGAAGGCCTGGCCGAAGCATGCCGCTTCTTTGAGCTGCCCGTGACCGGCGGTAACGTAAGCCTTTACAATCAGTCCCCGCGCGGTGCTATCAATCCGACGCCCACGATCGGCATGGTCGGCATCATCCATCAGGAGCGCCATATTACCCGCTCGTACTTCCAGCGTGCCGGCGACGTGGTGCTGCTGCTCGGCGGCTGGGGCTGGGAAGTTTCCGCAAGCCTGTACGCCCGCGAACTGCGCGGCCTGCGCAACGGCCAGATGCCCGAGATCCACATGGTGCGCGAGCGCCTTCTGCAGGAAGCAGTGCGCCAGATGATTGATGCGGGCGGCATCACCAGCGCGCACGACATCAGCGACGGCGGCGCGGCAGTCACGCTCGTGGAATGCTGCGTGGGCGGTCCCGCGGCACTGGGCGCAAAGATCACGCTGCCCGATTACGTGCGCACCGATATCGCACTGTTCAACGAGACCCAGGCCCGCGCCATCCTCAGCGTCGAGCCCATTCACGCGCAGACGCTCCTGGCCCTGGCCGCCGAACTCGGCGTTCACGGCGAAGTGATCGGCACCGTCGAAAGCGGCCCGCTCACCCTGGTCCGCGGCGACGGCAGCACGGTCGCCTCCTGGAAGCTATCGGAACTGGAAGAAAGCTGGGGCAAGTCACTCGGCAGGGAAATGGACCGGGTTTAAGTAGTAAGACAGTATAAGTCATTAGGAAGATACATATGAAAATCACGAACGTAGCCTTTGTAGGTTATCCCGTTACGGATGTAGCGCGCGCCAGGCACTTTTATGAGAAAGTGCTGGGCCTTAAGACCGGCGAGATTGTTCATGACGCCGATGGCAGCGAACCCGGCAATATGTCGTGGATAGAATACGACATTAACGGCCAGACTCTGGCCATCTCCAATGCATGGCCGCCCTCCGGACAGAGCGGCCCCAGCATTGCTCTGGAAGTAGAAAACCTGGAAGAAGCCGTCGCGCACTTAAAGAAAGAAGGCGTAAACATTACCATGGAGCACGTCCCCTCCCCTGTCTGCGATATGGCCATCATTCAGGATCCGGATGGCAACACGATTGTCATTCATAAGCTGAAGCCCCATTCTCACTAGCGCGTTTCTATTGATATAGTCGCGCTTCCAGAATCCACTTCCTGGAACGGCGGGAGCCGTTCCATATCTTAGGCTGGGGTTGCCCGAGCTTCCTGAAGCGAGACAACCCCAGTACAGCGTCCTCCCGTTCCAACCCGCGGAGCGGGTTGCATATGGTGCTCTGACTGCTCGTTTAAGGCCGGCACACCACTTCCACAGGCGATTAGCCCGAATAACTCGGCGAACGGGTCTTTCCCCCTTGGAAGTGGCGTGCCCTAATCTCAAGGATTACTCAACTCCGCCCGCCCTGCCAGGGCGGCGTGCAGAACCTCAGCCGCTTCCGGGCTGGCCATGTTGGCCTGGTTAAGATCAGGAACACCTCCCGCGGCGAGAAGCGACCTAATGATGCGCGGATAGTCGCCTGCGGGATTGCGGTGGAAGCCCGAGCCATGGGCTGCCCAGACTATCGGGGTGCTGCTTTCAGGCTCGTTAGCCGGCACGTCCACGGGCGCTCCATGCGCCAGAAGGACATCGACAGCATCGGCCCAGCCGTGCCAGGCGGCACCGTGCAGCGGAGTGATGCCCCAGGGATGGTCGCCTTTGTAAGCAATGTCGAAACCGGCGTCCAGCAGCCGAGGGATGGCCGCAGTGTTTCCCTGTTCCGCGGCACGAACCAGAGCCAGTCTGTCCTCTCCGTTAAGGGTGCTGTGAACCTGGGGATGCGCCTCCAACAGCCTGGCAAGACGAGGTTGATCGCCGAGGAGCAGGTAGCTGATGTAGGCCTGTGTGGGCGACAAGCTCTCAACGGTCGCACCACGCTCCAGAAGAAGCTGAACGATGTCCCGCGCTCCCGCTTTCATCGCCATTGTCAGCGGAGTCTGCCCATCGCCACGAGGGGCGTTGAAGTCAGCACCATAATCCAGCAACATGCGGATCGTATCCACACTGTGTCCGGAACGAATCGCGGCGTGCAGCACCGGTTCCTGCTCCTTCTTTCCGCTGCGGTCATTGGGATTGGCGCCATGCTCCAGCAGCCACTGAACGCCTTTCTGGATGGTGGGCCAGTCTCCACTATCGCCGGCGTAGCTGAAGAGGAAGTAGAGCGGCGTGTTGCCCCAGTGGGAGTCGACACCAAGAGATGCGCCATGCTGAAGCAGAAGCTCCATGACTTCAACATGGTTATGCTCGGCAGCGTGGTAAATGGATTCGCCATCGTTAACCATCGCGCCGCGCTCCAGCAACAGGCGGGCCAGCCGCGGATTATTGTTTTCGCCACAGGCACCATAGAGCGGGCGCAACGGACAGCCGGGCCAGGACTGATGCTCAAAGGAAGCGTTGGGGTCAGCACCCGCGTCCAGCAACTGCCGCGCGCAATCCACAAAGCGGCTCTGGGCTTCAGCGCTCTGCATCTGAAGGCGCGAGAAGCACACGTAATGCAGCGGCAGCCAGTCTTTGGACGGGCCATCGCGGCGGGTAAGAATGGAATCGGGTCTGGCGCGAAGAGTGTCGGCCAGCCAGTCCGCGTCGCCGGTTACGAACCGGGTCCACAGGCTGGCCGTGGCAAGTTGCGGCTCGTGATCAAGAGCGTGCCGGGCGCGGAGTTTACGCTCGCCCTGATGATGAATGACGTTGTCGTGCAAGGCGTCGCTGATGAAGCGTTTGACGCGCTCCTCAAAGGCGGAAGCGAGACGCTCGGTTTCCTCCCGAAGACGTGGCCAGGAGGGAAATCCGTGTTCGCGGGCAACGACAAGCTGGGCGTCGTGCAGCGCGGGGACAGCGGCGGCGCCTGCTGTGCCGGGCTTATACGCGGGGTGATGTGTCGTCAGGCGTTGCAGAGCGACGGGATCGCCATCGCGGGCTTCGCTGAGCAGATCTTTGGCCTGCTTTTTAAGTTGCTCCAGGCTGGGACGAGCCGGAAGAGGGGTAGACATGATACTGCCTCCATTGCGTTGGATGCCTGTCGGTCCGCGTCAAATCAGGCCGCAACAAAGGGTTGCCTGCGTGGTGTTGGGGGAGTGGAGGTGGGCTCTGCCCTGCCCGCGGACCCGGGTGCGCCCTCAGTGCGCGCCCGTGACCATATGAGATTTGGGGCGCGCCACGCAAGTTTTTTGGATCTGAAATCTTCCGCATTCATGGCGACATACTCCCATTTCTGCTAGATGTTCAGGATGAGCGATCCTATCATGCCGCAAATGCCGGTAGTGTTAAGCGAGGCGGGGCCCGGATTAGAGGACTCGGCCAGCGCACGGGACATCGCGGCATCAACAGAGGTGGCTCGGCTGCAGGGATTTCGCATCTACGGATTGGTCAGCGATTTTGAAGCGGCCGGGTGCGAGAACGCGGAAGATGCATTCGCCCACATCCCCGTGCAGCAGACTCAAACACCCGGTTTCTGGATCGGATTCATCCCGAACGCCACACGATACGAGCAGGTGTGGCAGGCCGCATGGTCGCGCGGCATAAGGCTGGTCAACTCCCCGGAGGAGCATCGCCGGGCTCAGGAATTTGCCGGCGCCTATCCCCTTCTTGCCGGACTGACACCGCTAAGTGCCATAGTGAAGGACGTGGCAGAAGCGGAGGCCGCGATAACCGGCCAGGGACTGGGCTATCCGGTCTTCGTCAAAGGCAACGTACAATCGCGAAAAGCGCGAGGCTGGAAGGCATGTGTGGCCGCGAATGCCACCGAACTTCAGGCCGTCGTTCGCGCGCTGCTGGAACTGACAAACCGGTCTCGCGGACGCATCATTCTGCGCCAACTGGCGCCGTTGCGCTACGAGCGCGTGACGGCAGAAGGATTTCGCCTGGGACGCGAGTACCGCGTGTTTCTCCTCAACAACATTGTGGTGGGCATGGGCTATTACTGGGAGGGTCAGGACAGCCTTTCGGCACTATCGCCTGCGGAAGATGCGGCGGTTCGCTCCCTGGCTATCGAGGCATCCCGGCGTCTCGCCGTGCCCTTTGTCACGGTGGATATTGGCCAGTGCGAGGACGGAGCGTGGATCGTGATCGAATGCGGAGACGCTCAGTTTTCCGGGCTGAGCCAGATCTCCCCGCTGCAGCTCTGGAACCGGGTTCGGGACCTGAGTATCGTCCAAAATGCAGGCGCTCAAAATTGAACGGACCCCGCAAATGTCCCTCCAGATGTGGCAGGATAGAGGTCATAAGAATATGTTGCTGAAGCGCAGCAAGTTAACGCCAGGTAACAAAAAAGTTCTTGTCTTTAGCGCAGATAAATGGCCTAATGAACACCATCAAACGCGTAAATGGCGGCTTCGGAATGATCCTTTCCGGAGTGGAGCAAGACCGGCATCTGATGGCCGGCCTGCCTGAATCGATGCGGCGAACACCGAAGAATTCAGTCCTGCGCACAACATGGAGATAACATTTATGAACATATCTATGTGTGCCTGTTTATTGCCGGTTTTGCCGTTGTCAGACGTCTTATTAGGTCGGATGCGAAGTTAAAGGCGGAACTCCGAACTTCAGACTGTTTCCGTCAGTAAAAGCCCCGGCTTGCGGGCGTGACAGGTCAACTCGTCTCACCTGCTTGTCCCTTTGTACAGGTTTTCGGGGTGCCTCGCTCGCTCAGGCCAGCTTCAGTTACGTTACTATTCCTATTTTCGTCAGATTTACTTCTTATCTTTTTTCTTTTATGAACAGCGATTCACAGATGGAGACGCTCGTAGTCCGTATCACACCCGCATGGAAGCGGGAACTGGAAAACATGAAAGCGGAGCGTGCAGTGGAAGGCAGCGTTATTTCGCTCTCGGAAATCGTCCGGCAGCAGCTCAGTCCGTGGCTGAAGGAACGGATCGCACACCGCGAGCTTATAGAAGGCAATGGCAGGCTTGGCCTGGTGGACACCGAAGGTCAGATGGTGTGAGGCAACGCGCTTTGGCGGCAGGCCCGAGCAGGCTGGCTGGCTTAGCAGAGGCAGGTGTCCGTTACTGGTCGTTATTCCCCCCTTTTTAGCATCTCAATACTATGAATACTGCGCCGTTGGTTTTGGTCCGGATGTGGCATGGGCCGGATGTTGATGTTGATGACATGCAGTCGGATGATGAGGAGGAATCCGGCGGTTTCAAGGGAAGGAAACCAAAGGCGCAGGCAGCAGCAGTGGATATGGAGGGCAATGACGAGCGCACCTGCGCATGGGCGCTGAAGCGTCTGCAGGAGTTGCGCGGTGTGCCGCAACTGCGGTTATCGCTGGATCCGGCACCCATCCCGCGGGCTGGCTGGCTGTTGATGATGCGGCTGCCGCTGTCGGTACGTTTCCCCACAGTCGAAGCGGGCTTGCTGATAGAGCGTTTGGTAGCAGAGCGAAACGGAGTGGCACTGGGCATCTGGCGCCCTTCCGATGAGGAGATTGTGGCGCGTGTGTGCGGGCTCCCCGGCGCCGTGCCGCTGGGCGCAACAGAAGAAATACTGCGGGCGGCCGGCCTGTGGCGTCCCAAGCCACTGCTGCGCGCTGAAGAACTGATGACCACGCAGGATCGCCGAAACATGGGCCCGCGCTCTCTGGCCGCCTAATTCTAATGAGCTTTCAAGCTCATCGAAAACATGCGCGAGGCAATGGCACGGGAACATGAACAGGACCTTAACGGGACGAGGATGAAAATGATGATGATGACGCATTATTTGGAGCAGGAGTACTTCCCTGCCCTGGAATGGGCAGTACTGACCCTTTGCTTTGCGGACGGAACCTCGCAGGAACTGGAATACGAGGTACATGGAGATCCAGATCTCAACGGCGCCCTCGCCGCGGTAGGATCTCACTTCGGCCTGGATGAACTGGATATGGACGTAGGCACCGAACGCCGCGAAACAGACGGACGCTACGCGTTTCACGTGTACCATCCCTGCCAGGGTCTGCTGGCCCGGATTTTGTATGCGCGCAACCGCTTTTAGTATTTTCTGGTCAGGCTACGTATGGTAGTTGGGAGAGAGTGACAGTGAGCATGACGTTTCGTTTGCTTGGATATCAGCCGCCCATGTGTAAGATGCA
>JBGGNE010000299.1:0-12065 GCA_041287705.1 Methylacidiphilales bacterium
CACATCCCGATGCGGGCAATCCATAATCATCAACGCGCAGCTTTGGCGGCGTCCTGACAGGACGCTGTGCACATAAACGCGTACTCCCAGGGTTGCTCAGAACTTCGCCCTGGGCTAAATTGCACAGCACCTCCGGTGCTGAAGGCATGTCATATTCAGGCGAATTTGCTCCGAAATAGCCACGCAATTTGGTCTTGGGCGGCAGTTATGTCACTGGGGGTTGTCTCCGGCTCATGTCCGGGTAAGTTAATCCATGACAACCCCCGTCACTATTCCAGAAGGCTGGACCCTTACACCAGAGGGTCTCAAGAAAAACCTGACGTTCAAGGACTTCACGGAAGCGGTTGCTTACGTCGTCCTTATTGGTAAAAAAGCGGAAGCGGCCAACCACCACCCGGATATCGATATACGGTGGAACAAGGTCAATCTCGTCCTCATCACCCACAGCAAGGGTAAGGTAACCGAGGCGGATTACGAGATGGCCGGCGAACTGAATTCAGTCTCTGAAGCTGATGCTAAGGCTTTGGCTCCAAGTATTTTAAAATAAATTTGTTGTTTTATTGTGTAAAATCGCGGTTATGCGCTTGCATTTTCCGCTCTCTTGCTGGCACTCTGCCTCACAACACACTGGCAGTAAGTGCATGGTGGCACCGATTGATGACGACCGGATATCTGGTTTAGAGTCATCGTGTGTCCTGAGCTCTCGATCATCTTTGTATATATTTGTATGAATATTACTGCAGCTGGCTTCTTTCAATCGTTACTTTCTTCACGTACCGCCGGACGTCATTTTATAACTGCCTGCGTCGCCGCGGCTGTGACTTTCGTCACATTAGGTGCCGGCACCTCCGCCCGAGCTGACGCAGCTTCGGAACTCGCCGCATTCCCCGGTTTTAAGGACGTGAAGGTGGAGAGCCTTACAGGCGGCGAAATCAAGGCTGTGCCCAGCCCTCTCATGCGCTTCTCGCGCGGTATCTCTGTACAGACCGCCTTTGTTATACAAGGACCCGTTAAAGATGTAGCGCGCGGTATTGCATCATGGAGCGGTGTTCGCCATGGCGATCTTAAAGTTTATTTACACGAAGGTGTAAGCAAAGGCGGATTTGCAAAGATAGGTACGCTCAGCAACTCTTCCTACAAAAACTTCCTTAAAGCCAGCGGCCAGGGCACCAGCGGGGTACAGGTAAGCAAGGCCGAAGCAGAAGAACTGAGAGGCCCGGATGGCCCCGGCGCATGGTCGAAGATTCTGCAGGCGCGTGCCAGCGGTGGCGGATCGGGTGTGTACGATACGGCCGGCGGCGCTATTACCGCCAGAGGCGATGCCCGCTCCCTCATCAACGACAATCCCTTCCTCAGCAAACAGTTCCCTTCGCTGGTGGGATTGCCCCCGGGTTCCCCTTACTGGGAGTTCTTTGACGTGCAGGGCACAGGCGCAGTCAACATCGGCTCGATCACCTCGAAAGCCGGGGCCGGCGGCTCCGTGCAAATCCTTGACTGGCAGTACTATGCAAGCGGCGGTTTCTACACCAACATTATCTTCTATCAGCTCTGGCCCGTGCAGGTGAACGGCAAAGAGGCAACACTGGTGTGGCGTGGCGACTTTCTTTCCGTACCGGACAGCGCCAATTCGCGAGGAATGGAGCGTCTGGCCGCGACAATGATCATGCTTCAGGAGATAAAGAAGGTTGCGTCATATCTGCAGCAAGATCTTAAGAAGTAAGCGTTTGTATTCATTTGTTAGTGTGTCGGAGCTCCACACAAAGGCATGCGCGGGCTCCGTTCAAAAAATCTTCACATTTCGTTATTTAGACCTTGCAAGCAGCATCCCCGACCTATAAACAAGGGCACGCTTTTATGAACTTCTCCCAAACCCTCGCCCGCTGGACGGTGCTGCTTACTCTGGCGATTACGCCTGCGTTCGCCGGCCCCGATGTTGCTCCCGACCCCAAGAGCATTCCTCCTATCACCAAGGAGCCCGTCCATATCGATCAGGAATTCTTCACGGAATTCTCTTACGTCGCACCGGGCAACATGCGTCAGGGTAATGCGGATATCGGCAACGTCGAAGAAACGACAGTTACCGCCCGCTACCTGATTCAGCCGATGATCAAGAATGTCGGCATCCTCCGCCTCGGTGGTGAATATTTCCGCGCTTCCTATACTCTGCCCAACGCCGCCAAGCTGCCCAACACCCTCCAGAGCGGTGCGGCCATCATCGGTTTTGATACGCAGATCGGCGACCATTGGTTGTTCCGCATCGATGCGATGCCCGGTGTGTACAGCGATTTTGATGATATCTCCTGGGATGACGTAAACGTTCCCGTCGTACTCGGCGGTTCTTACCTCGTCAACAAAGACCTGCAGATCTTCTTCGGTCTCAGCATTGACCCCTGGCGCGAATGGGTAGCCCTTCCCGGCGCCGGCCTCCGCTGGAAATTCGCCGAGAACTGGACCCTGAACGCGATTCCCCCGAAGCCCCGCATCGAGTACCAGGCCACCAAGCAGCTCACCATCTTCGCTGGTGCTGATTTCAAGACCGGCACTTTCCGCAGCGGTGAACAGTTCGGCAGCAATCACGGCGAAGGCCAGAAGCTCAACAACACCGTAATCAGCTACACGGAAATCCGTACCGGCGCAGGTATCTCCTACAACATCCTGCCCACCCTGACACTCGACCTCGAAGGCGGCGCCATGCTTTATCGCGATATTGACTTCCATCGCGCTGACCTCCACATCCGCACCAACGAGCCCGCGGCCTACGGCCAGATCGGTCTCAAGGGTACCTTCTAAAAAAAGGCCCGGCAAACGGATTCCTAAAAGTTCATAAAGCTATAAGTACGAGGGGCTTGCTACCAGTAATGGTGCAAGCCCCTTTTTTGTGCATCTATCCCTGTGGCCGGTATTGGCAAAGCTGTAAATCGTGTTAAACTGCCGAACCACCAGCGCTGTAGCTGACTGGTGAGAATTCATGACTCAATTTTCTTCGACCGTGACTGCCAACAGCAGTGATAAAGAAGCCGTTTCCGACGCACCCGTCGCAGGCAATATTGCTGCGGTCCGGGCGGAAAATGCCACCCCGACGAAAGCAGCGGAAGCAAAGCCTTCCTGGAAAGAAACGCGCCGCCTTCTTGCGTATCTGGCGCCGTACAAAGCCAAATTCATCATGGCCCTGGGCGCCGTGCTTGTTGCCACCAGCCTCGGTCTGGCGTTCCCCTATCTGGCAGGTCACCTCATTGACAGCGCGCTGCCCGCCAGCGCAAACCGCGATCTTCCCTGGTGGTGCAAGGACGTTAATACGGTCGCACTTCTGCTCATCGCCTCCCTGGCCATTCAGGCGATGTTCTCTTATCTCCACATTTTCTGGTTCAATCAGGTCGGCGAACTCTGCCTGACGGATCTGCGCAAGCAGCTTTATGCCCGGATTCTCAGCCTGCCCATGTCGTTCTTTGCCAGTCGCAGGGTAGGGGAGTTGTCCAGCCGCCTTTCGTCCGATGTCACCCAGATTCACGACACTCTGATCGGCTCCGTGCCGCAGTTTACACGGCAGGCAACGCTGCTGCTGGGCGGGCTTATTCTCATTGCCGCCACCTCATGGAAGCTGACTCTGGTGATGCTCAGTTCCTTCCCCGTACTCGTTTTTGTCGCCGTACTTGTCGGCCGCCAGATCCGCGTGCTTTCCCGCGATGCCCAGGATCGGCTGGCTGTCAGTGCGACTATCGTAGAGGAAACGCTGCAGGGAATCCAGAATGTGAAGGCGTTCGGCAACGAAGCGTATGAGCGTCAGCGCTACCAGGACCAGCTTGGCGGTCTTCTCGGAACACTGCTGCGCGCGGCTCGCTGGCGCGCGGGGCTGGTATCCTTCATCATTTTCGGACTGTTCGGCGCGATCGTGCTGGTGCTGTGGTACGGCGCCCTGCAGATGCAGGCCGGCAATCTTTCCGTCGGTGAGCTCACCCGGTTTATACTTTACACCACGTTTGTCGGCGGCGCGGTGGCGTCTTTCGCGGATGTCTACAGCCAGATTCAGCGCACGCTTGGCGCCACGCAGCGCGTCTTTGAGCTGATGGATCAGGAACCGGAATGCGATACGCTGGATGCCGTGGCCGGTGCTTCGGACTGCGCCGTTTTTGACCGCGTGATGACCTCCCCGACCGTTCGCCTGCGTGGCGACGTGGAGTTCCAGAATGTCACGTTCTCCTATCCCGGACGTCCCGATTTGCCCGTGCTGCGCAATCTGAATCTGGTGGCGAAAGCCGGCGAGAATATCGCGCTGGTGGGAGCGAGTGGCGCGGGTAAATCCACCGCGGTTTCGCTTATTCTGCGCTTTTACAGCCCGGACTCCGGTCAGGTGCTGATCGATGGACGCTCCGCCGAGGGATTCCTGGCCGCCGATCTTCGCCGGCACATGGCCATCGTGCCGCAGGAAGTACTCCTCTTTGGCGGCAGCATCCGGGAGAATATCGCCTATGGGCAGCCGGGCGCTTCCACCGAAGAGATTCTGAACGCCTCACGCCGTGCTTTCTGTCATGACTTTATCATGCAGTTTCCCGAAGGCTACGATACGCTGGTGGGCGAACGCGGCGTAAAGCTTTCCGGCGGTCAGCGCCAGCGCATCGCCATCGCCCGCGCGTTGCTGAAGGATCCGGCTATCCTGATTCTGGACGAAGCCACCTCCGCCCTCGACAGCGAGAACGAGCGCCTGGTGCAGCAGGCACTGGAGCAGCTTATTGCGGGACGCACCACGTTTATCATCGCGCACCGTCTCTCCACCGTGCGCCGCGTGAACCGGATTTATGTGCTGGAAAACGGGTCCGTCGCCGAGACAGGCACTCATGAGGAGCTGATGCAGAAAGAGGGCGGCGTTTATCGTCGCAATTCGGAGATACAGTTCGGCCTGGTTTAACGCTGACGAGAAGACTTAACGACCAACTATGAGCGCCTCCAACACGACAACCTCCGCTTCCTCCGCCGGCCCTATGCTGGATGTGCGCAATCTCTGCATCGGTTTTGCCAGTGGGCATGATGTTGTTCCTGCGGTGCACGATGTCTCCTTTACGGTGGGGCACAACGAGGTTGTGGCGGTTGTCGGCGAAAGCGGCAGTGGCAAAAGCGTAACCGCGCTGGCACTGACCCGTCTGCTCTCTTCGCCGCCGGCCAGATACACAGGCGGCCAGATTCTCTTTAACGGCAAGGATATGCTGACGGTGCGCGAATCGGAGTTGCGCGCGATTCGCGGCGGGCAGATCGCCTACATCTTTCAGGAGCCGGGCACGAGCCTGAACCCGGTCTTTACTATCGGCTACCAGATCGCCGAGGCCGTGCACCTGCATCGTCCCGAGGTGAAGGATGTGAACGCCACGGTTGTCAGCGCGCTGGAGAGCGTGGGCATTCGCAACGCGGCATCCCGCGTCAATGATTACCCGCACCAGATGAGCGGCGGTATGCAGCAGCGCGTGATGATTGCCATGGCGCTGGCCTGCGAGCCCGAGCTGCTGGTGGCCGATGAGCCGACCACGGCGTTGGATGTGACCATTCAGAAGCAGATCCTCGATCTGATGGTGGATATCAGCAAAAAGCGCGAGATGTCCACACTGCTCATCACGCACAATTTTGGCATTGTGGCTGGTTTTGCGCAGCGCATCATCGTGATGTTTCGAGGCCGCATTGTGGAGACCGGACCTACCGCTCAGGTCCTCAGCAACCCGCAACATCCTTATACACGGGCGCTTATCGAATGCGTGCCGCGGCTGGGTGCGCGCCAGCGTCGTCTGCGTGCCATTGACTATGCGGAAGTGGAAAAAGCAATGAAGCCCGTACCCTAATTCCTGGCGGCAGTTGGCCCGCCTTATGCTTAAAGGGTAGTATGCTCCACACCGTACTTTCCACCGATTCTGCTCGCGAACACTGCGTGTCCATGAAGCGGGCCAGGTGGCGCCGGCTGCCAAAGCAGGACCAGAAAATCAGCAAGACGCTGAATAAGCGCGGCGTGTGACCCAAAACATTTTTTGAGAGATCAGCCGGCGTGCTGGTCTCTCGGAAAAACGCACCTCGGGCCGGACTGTCAGGGTCTACCAATTCAATCAATTCTTGACCAGAATCGCCTATTTTGTAGGCTTCGCACCATGTGATTCTTCGAAGCGATGAAAAAGTCGCTGCCTGTTGCCGGCAGTCCAAGTGCCGGCGCGTTTGTTGACGAAAGTTGTCTGTTTCGATTTTGTTTAGTTGATCTGTCCGGGCCGAAGGCCTGCCGATTTTCACCCTTTTATTAAACCACCCCTTCGCGAAAAGGGGAAGTCAGTGTCAGGTCCGTGATTTTTCGCGCACCTCCCATGAAAAGCACATTTGTGCCCATACCCACCGCCTCATCTGATGCATCTGTATCAAAAGATGCTCCCAGCATTGAGTCTGCCGCTTCCGCGCCCGCGATCCTCAAACACTTCCGCTCGGATCGCCCTTACCGCACCCTGATACATCTTTACGATGGCCAGTGGCGCAATGTAGGCATTGCTGCCTTCTGCTTCATCTTCAAGCAGTCGCCTCTCTGGGTCATGCCCATCGCCACGGCTTATGTGGTCGATACCATCACCCACGTCAGCCCCGAAACGCCGGGCAAGCTGTGGTTTATCGCCTGCATTTTCGGCCTGGTAATCCTGCAGAACATCCCCATGCACACGCTTTACGCGCGCTACGCCAGCCGCGCCGTACGTGCCGTGCAGCTGCGCATCCGCAGCGCGCTGGTGGAGCGGATTCAGGCGCTTTCGATTTCCTACCATAACCGGGTGCAGTCCGGCACGCTTCACGCCAAGGTCATGCGCGATGCGGACAACATCGAGATGCTCTCCCGGCAGATGTTTGACTCGGGCCTGGGCAGCGTGCTCATGTTCGTGATCGCCCTGACGGTGACTCTGTGCACGCAGCCGATTATCGCCATGTATTTTCTGGTGGCGGTGCCGATTTCGGTCTACATCATGCGGTCATTCGGGGGCAAGATCAAGCAGCGCCATCGAGAGCTGCGCAAGGAGATGGAAGAAGTCTCCGCGCGTATCGCCGAAATGGTGCGCATGGTCCCGATCACGCGCGCTCACGGACTGGAACGCTGGGAAGTGGATGACGTTAATCGCAACCTGGAGCGCATTCGCCAGAAAGGCGAACATCTGGATACGACGACGCAGCTTTTTCAGTGCAGCAGCTGGGTGACGTTTCAGGTGTTGCAGCTCTCGTGCCTGATGTTTTGCGCCTATATGGCGTTCCGCGGCAAGATTACGGTTGGTCAGGCGATGATGTATCACGGCTACTTCGGTATGCTCGTGGGGTCGATCGGCCAGTTCCTTAACTTCATGCCCATGTTTGCCAGCGGCACGGAATCGATCCGTTCCATCGGCGAAGTGCTGGAAGCGGAAGACATTGAGGAGCACGACTCGAAGATTCCCGTGCACGCGGTAAAGGGCGGGTTCTCGTTCCGCAACGTGACGTTCAGCTATCCCGGCAAGGAAGGCAGCCCGGCGCTGAAGGATATCTCGCTGGATATTCGGGCGCACGAGTGCGTGGCGTTTGTCGGTGAATCCGGCAGCGGTAAATCGACGCTGATGCAGATGGTGATCGGCTTCCTGCAGCCTAATTCCGGACAGGTTCTGCTGGATGGCAAGGATATGTCGACGCTGAACCTGCGCCAGTACCGCAAGCACATTGCCGTGGTGCCGCAGAGTCCCGTTCTTTTCTCCGGCACGCTGCGGGAGAACATTGCGTACGGTCTGGAAGATGTAACGGAAGCGGAAATCGAGGAAGCGATCGAAGCCGCCAACCTTGAGGATGTGGTGGAAGGTCTTCCGCAGGGCATGGATACGGAAGTGGGCGAGAACGGCGTGCAGCTTTCCGGCGGTCAGCGCCAGCGCATCGCCATTGCCCGCGCCGTGATCCGCGATCCCGCCGTGATTGTCCTGGATGAAGCCACCTCCGCCCTGGATGTGGTGACGGAAAAGCAGGTGCAGGAAGCCCTGGAACGCCTGATGCGCGGCCGAACCACGCTGATCGTCGCCCACCGCATGGGCACCATCCGCAACGCCGACCGCATTGTGGTGATGGCCGACGGTGAAATCGTGGAAACCGGCACGCACAAGGAACTGAACGATCGTCGCGGCTACTACCACGAACTGCACTCCCTGCAAACCTAACCCCAGCCAGCGCGGGGCGCTGGACCCCTGTAGCTGACGACTTTGTCGTCGCTGGGGGATGTGGGGCGGCGCGTCCGGGGAGAAGGCGCGCTGGAGCTGGATGACCTGATCAGGCAGCGTTCACGAATCGGCCTCTGCTTACCGCGCATTCCGGCAGAAATCCTGGATGCCTTTGGCGATGGCTTCGGCCATGGCCTGGCGGTAGGCGGGCTTCATGATGCGGGCGGCTTCGGTGGGGTTGGTGAGGAAGCCGCCTTCTATCAGGATGCTGGGGCCTTTTACTTTGCGCAGCACGCGCCAGCGCGCCGGTTTCAGGCCGCGATCCGTGCGGGGGGCCAGGGCTTCCCTCATTCGCGTATGTACATAGCTGGCGTACGTCTGGCTCTCTTCGCCCATATAGAAGATAGTTATGCCGTCTTTGCTGCTATCGTTGATTGAATCAAAATGTATGCTGACAAAAACGGAGTTGGGTATGCTGTTACCAAAGCTGGCCCGGTCTTCCAGGTCTACAAATACGTCCGTGGTGCGGGTAAAGTGCACGCGATAACCCATCTTCTTCAGCAGCGGGCCAAGACGCAGCGCCACGTCCAGCGTGCAGTCCTTCTCCGCGATGCGCTGACCGGAAATGCCGCCGCGATCCTTGCCGCCGTGACCAGCATCAATAATGACGGCATTGTACGCATGGACTGCGGTAAGGCCGCCCGGCATTGAAATCAAAACCAGCAGCAGGGCGGGAAGCAGCAGCTGGCGCGCGATGAAAAGAATCATGAGGGGGAGATGAAAAAAGAAGGATGAAACGAGCGTGAAAGATGTGCGTGCGGCAGCGGACGTCCGACGGTTTTACGCCCGGCCAAGCGCCTTCAGCAGAGTGCGGCGCATCACATCCAGGGGCGGAGTCTGCCCCGTCCAGATAGCGAACGAAGCCGCGCCCTGATGCAGCAGCATGCTCAGACCGTTGGCTGTGCGGCAGCCTGCGGCACGTGCTTCCTGAAGCAGGCGCGTGGGGTCCGGCTTGTAAATGGTATCGTAGACCAGCAAATGCGGCTGAAGCACGCGGGCGGGCAGGATGGGTGCGTCCCATGCCTTCAGCCCCACCGACGTTGCGTTGACAATGAGATCCACCTGGTTGATCTCCTCGGCAATACGCGCCTCATCCCAGGGCAGCGCCACCAGCCGCTGGCTGGGGCCGATGAGCGTCGTGCGATCAAACGCCGGCTGCAGGTATTCCGCCAGCTCCGCCACGCGCTCGTAGGTGCGGTTCACCAGGATCAGCCGCTCGCAGCGCTCGATAGCGGCCTGAATGGCCAGCGCGCGACCCGCTCCGCCGGCACCCAGAATCATGATTCGTAAATCCCGTATGTCGGCCTGAAATTCCTCGCGTATCGCCTTGATCCAGCCCTCGCCGTCCGTATTGAACCCGATCAGCCGGCCGCCATCATTCAGCACAGTATTGACACCCTGCAGCTTGCGGGCCGAGTCGGTCAGCTCATCCACAGCGTCGTGCATGGCGCCCTTGTGGGGAAGGGTGACGTTCCAGCCCGCGAAGGGACGCTTGCGCAGCTCGGCCACGGCTTCCGTAAAGCGCTCCGGCGGAATCTCCACGCGCACATACCGGGCTGGCAGCTTCAGTGCATCAAAGGCAGCCTGCTGAAACCCGGGCGACAGCGAGTGACGCACCGGAAAGCCCAGCACTCCGTACAGACCCGAGGATCCTGAAGTCGTCTGCGCCGCCGGAAGCGGCTGAAGCTCAGAGAGTTGATCCGGCGTGTAAAAGTCTCGCGGCGCGGCGGATGCGGATTCGGGGGAAGGGGAGCTCATGGTAAGTCAGACAAGATCGGGCAGGGGAAACAGGGGAGAGAAGTGGCTAAAGTCGGCGAAGCTGCTGCTGCTGCTGACGATGTCGATGATGATGTTGTTGTCGTTCTTCATGAGCCCGGCGCAGGCAGGCGCGCGGAGCTTGTGGTTTTACTCATCAGCAGGTTCCATCGGCTTGGTAATGGGGGGCGGCGTTTTCCAGTTCTTGGGCATCTGGCGTTGCTTCACGGCCACCCACATCTTTTGAATGAACGGATCCTTCTTGGGGCTAAGGACGGCGCCGGCAAAGGCCGCCACGACGGCGAATCCACAGAGATAGCGTATGGCCACGTACTTCCATACCCTGCCGGGATTCACTATAATGAAGAGGATCTCCGCGATGCCGCCGCACAGAAAAATAAAGGCCATCCACAACACGCTCTCATCCAGCGCCGCCAGAATGATAAACACAAAGCAGACCAGGCTGATGAGAATCGAGCCGATCATAACGGCGTACAGCGCCTGCGGAATTACATAGCACAGCGCAAACGACCCCACCAGGGAGATGAAAATGATGCCCATAGCCCAGGCAAACATCTCGAAGAGCAGCAGATTCTCGCCGCCGCCGTCATCGCGCAGTTCCGCAACGGAAACCGGCGCGCTGTATCTGGCTTCCTCTTCCTGGGCAATCTGCGTCTGCACTTCATCGGCACGCGCCCATACGGATTTGCTGGGAGCAGGCTGGCTGGCGGGCACAGTCGCGGAAATGTCCTTTTGTGCCATCAGCTCCGCAACGGTATTCAGCGGTGCCCAGTTCTCGGTGCCATCCGGACACACCATGGTATCCCCCACTATCTTGCCCTGTCGCAGCAAAGTGGCAATAGCCGCGGGGACATAGGGACCTTCGACGGAATTGCCGTCGGTGGAGATGTAATATTTCGCAGCCATAGACGCAGGGTGCCGAAGTATATGACCTGGCCGTCAGAAAGGTAGCTTTTTTTGACTACAGTATGTGACGCTGGTGTGAATTATCTGCCCCGTAGATTATAAAGAACTTTATATGTATCTTCGGACGAAAGCCGAATGTACAGAGCTAATGTGCAAACAGCGCCGGGGAGGGCCATGAGACAAAAAGACCAAGGCGGGTTCTGCCAATTACTGTAGTCCAATACCTGCGTCCGGAGTGCCGCGCTTCGCTATTCCATGAAGTCATCGCGTAAATACCTATTGCTGCGCGCCTCGCGACCGACCGTCGTCGCGGGGCCGTGGCCGGGATATATCCTGGTGGATTCCGGCAGCGACATCAGGTGCTGGTGAATTCCGTTGCGCAACGTCTCCAGAGAGCCGCCGGGGAAATCCCAGCGTCCCAGGCCGCCTGCAAACAGCGTATCGCCCGCAATGACATAGCCCGCTTCCGGCAGGTAAAACGCCACGCTGCCCGCTGAGTGCCCGGGGATGTGGAAGATCCGAAACGCCTGACCGCACACGCTCCAGTCCGCCGCCCCGCGATCCGGCACGGCTATGCTCGTCCACTTCGGAATCGGCGGAATCCCCTCCGCGGGCGGGAAGAACCAGCCGAAAGCGCCGGGGCTGCGCAGCAGAATCCCATCCGCGTCATGCGCATAAATGGGGCAGTCGTGATCGTCGGCGATCTTTGTGGCTTCCCAGATATGATCAAAATGCCCATGCGTCAGCACCAGCGCGCTGATTTTAAGGCCCAGCCCCCGTATTTCCTCCGCCACACCCTGCGGCGCATCGAATAAAACCCAGCCTTCGGGCGCTTTGATGAGGAAATAGTTGGTGGCCAGAAGCCCGGCCGTCCGCATCTCCGGAAGAGCCGGCGCGGCATTGTTTTCAGAGGGAGACATAGGGTGGAAATGATTCAAAATAAAGGGCGCTGCGTCACGCTCGAAAAATACCTTAAACTTTTTCTTGCAGCTTCTGCCCGTTTACCCTACAACAAGCTTCCCACTTGAACGATGAGTTCGATACGGAAAACAAAGACGGGGTCATAGCTCAGTTGGTAGAGCGCCTCAATGGCATTGAGGAGGTCTGGGGTTCGAATCCCCATGGCTCCACTTCCGTCTTCGGGTTGGTAGT
>JBGGNE010000300.1:0-4582 GCA_041287705.1 Methylacidiphilales bacterium
ATTAGAATAATAATCGACCGAAAGCCCAACGCTGCACGAACCCAAAAGCGGCCAGTATAAAGGCTAAATAACGACTATGATTGGTCTAGGTTACATCTTATCCTTTCCCGCCGCACCTGCCTTGGCCTCCACCAGCTCCAGCGCCTCAGGGGCCGTCAGCGAGACTTTACCTCCCTCCTTTGCGTGGTGCCGGGAGCCGCCTACGCCGGCATCCGATGTCCAGTCAAGAAGTTTACCCTGAGCGTCATAAAAATACATCGGCCCGCTGGAAGGCATATGCAGAGGCGCATAAAAACTCGGGACTACCCGGCACTCAATCGCAATAACCGTTTTGCCATCTTCTTCAAAAGAATAGATTCGTTCAACCGGCGCAGGCGGAGGATTCCTGCCCGCAAGAAACTCCCGCAGATCGGCAGGCGGAGACAGCCTGTAGTTCATGACCACCTCACTGCATGCTACCAGACCCACCGTCGCAAACAGCAGCAGAGCAAACAGACCCAGGAGCTGTCGAAGAGTAATTGTAATAGTATCGTGCATGCGCGGAGAGGTGTAGAGCGGCCTTACACGGTTGGTTCGCCATCGATGGGCAGGAGCTCCCGGTAACGCCACTGGGATCCGTCACGTGTCTCGTAATTTCTGTCTGAAGCTTAGGAGTCTCCGGAAAATAACCTGCGCAACTTGAGCCGCCGCTTTTGAGCGAGAGCAGCGTTGGAATTCCGGTCGAGCATTAGTCTAATGCACTCCCTCCATTCCGCCTTGCTCTTATCTCAAAATCGACGACTTAAGTTACACAGTTTATTTTCCAGAGACTCCTTAGGGAGTAATTCCCGGCAAAAGCGCGTCCCTTTCCCAAAATCTCCATCCTGTCCCCAAAAGCCGCAGCGGTGGGCGTAAGGATATTGGCCAAGCCTCTGAAGATGCACTATGGTCCACGAGATGGGCCCTGTCATTGTATGGTTTCGCCAGGATTTACGGCTGGGGGATAACCCCGCCCTCCATGCCGCGCGCGAGCTTATCGAGAAAGCGAAGGAGGAATCAGATTCGGCGGAGACACGGCATAGCATCATCCCCGTATTTATATGGGCGCCAGAGGAAGAAGGCCGCTGGACACCGGGCGGCGCTTCCCGCTACTGGCTGCACCACTCCCTGGCCGCGCTCGCCGCATCGCTGGAAAAGCGCGGCAGCCGGCTCATCCTCCGCATCGCTACCGCAACCGCTGCCGCACCAATGGCCGCGTCTCCGTCCAAACCTGAAAGCGGCACCCTGGCCCAGTTGCGCGACATCATCCGCGAGACAGGCGCACGTGCCGTACTCTGGAACCGCCGCTATGAGCCCGAAATCATCGCGCGCGACAAGTTCATCAAAGAAAAGCTGCGCGCCGACGGCCTGACCGCCGAAAGCTATAACGCCGCGCTGCTTCACGAACCCTGGACCATCAAGAACAAAAGCGGCAACCCCTTCCAGGTCTTCACCCCCTACTGGCGCCACTGCCTCACTCTCCAGCCGCCCGGCGATCCCCTGCCCGCTCCCGCCCACCTGACCCCCGCGCCGCCCGGCGGCCTGCGCTCCCGCAAGCTCACCGACCTCGGCCTCGAGCCCGCGATCGACTGGGCCGCCGGAATCCGCCACGCCTGGACACCCGGTGAATCCGGAGCGCACGCCGCCCTGCTCCGTTTCACCGCGCACGTGGATGAGGACGCAAGCGGTGAAGGCAAAGACAGTCCGGGCGATCCCCCGCTGCTTTCCTACGAAGAACAGCGCAACCTGCCCGCGCGGCGCGGCACGTCGCGGCTCTCCCCGCACCTGCACTTTGGGGAAATCAGCCCCCGCCAGATATGGCACGCCGTACAGCACGCCGCCCGCCAACGCCACGTCTCCCCACCCGTCTGGACCAAATGGCAATACATGTCCGAAATCGGCTGGCGCGAATTCTCCCACCACCTCATCTACCATTATCCCCATACCGCCCAGCACCCTCTACGCGAAGAATTTGCGCGCTTCCCCTGGCTGGTCCTTCCCGACAATGCCCGCCCCGATCTCGCGCACGATACCAGCAGCGGCGGCGTCCACGGCAAGCCCGACGCGGGCGCCACAACCCCAATTCACTCCATCCCCGAAGGCAAGCGCCGCAGGCCGCACCCCGGCGAAAGCCACCCCCTGGCCGAAGCGCGCCGCCGTTACAACGCCTGGACACGCGGACAGACCGGCTACCCCCTCGTGGACGCCGGCATGCGCGAACTCTGGACAACCGGCTGGATGCACAACCGGATCCGCATGGTTGTCGCTTCTTTTCTTGTCAAGCACCTCCTGCTCTCCTGGCAGGACGGCGCGCACTGGTTCTGGGATACCCTCGTCGACGCCGATCTGGCACAGAACACAGCAGGATGGCAATGGACGGCCGGCTGCGGCGCCGACGCCTCTCCCTACTTCCGTATCTTCAACCCCATCACCCAGGGCGAAAAGTTTGATCCCAAAGGCGAATACATCCGCCGCTGGATCCCCCAACTCCGACACCTGCCCGATAAATACATCCACGCTCCCTGGACCGCCCCCTCCGACATCCTCCTTCACGCCCACATCACCCTTGGTACAACCTACCCCTACCCTGTCGTCGACCACACCGAAGCCCGCAAAGCCGCCCTGGAGGCACTTGCCACACTAAAAATCTGAGCGCAAAGACAGAAAATCTCCAGGCCTATTCCTCGACGTATAATAGACAACTGCATGGGTAGGCAAGGAGCGCTGGCAACTAACTAAGGAAGACCTTTATTCCCTGCTCTCTAAACCACTAGTGCTGAAGCACGGCCAGGTACTGGTCGACTTTCTTCTGGCGTTCGTTGTCGTCGCGCTTGATGTAGGCGTTGCGCATGTAAATCAGCAGGCGGTGCATCATCTGGAGAGGAGTGCAGGGCTTGTTGATCTGGTCGCGGTTCTGCTCGGAGATCTCCGCGTTGATGCGGTCCCACTCCGACTCCGTAAGGATGCGGCCGCTGTAGTAGGGATCGAAATAGACGTGGCCGACGCGTGCCAGGAAGTGGCCGGGGGCGCTGATGCCTTCCACTTCCAGCCCGGCGCGGCGACCTACCAGGATATAGATCAGCGTCAACGTGATGGGGAGGCCCTGGCGAAACTCAATAACCCAGGGCAGAAAGCAGTTACGGGGGTGGTAATAGTCGTGGTGATTACCCGTAAGCCGTTGATCATACGCCAGATAGCGCGTAAGAGCGCGGACCTGCTCCTCGGTTGTGGCGCCTTTGGCCAGGTAGGCGCGCAGCGCTTCGCCCCAGGCGTCGAGCTGGCGGCTGTAAGGGCCGCCGTCAAAGCCGGGCTGATCGGCGCGGGCCAGATCCCAGCACAACTCCTCCAGCTGAGCGAAAGTCTTCAGGCGGGCAAGGCCGCGCGAGATATTGCCGAGGTTCTGCGCTGATTCAATGCGCCCGATGACATCGCGCAGGTGGCCGGAAGCGTTGGCGCTTCCCACCCGCAGTAGCTCTTCCAGCTCCTCGATATTGGTGTCGGTGCTCTTGATCAGCTCCCGCTTTACCATCTCAATCGTCGGGGCGTCCCCATCCTCAAGAAGGGCGACGAGAGCACGTTGTTGAGTCGAGTTCATGGCGGGTATTTCCGTACGGGGTAAAAACAGCCGGCTGGTGAACGTATGCGCTGGCTTTCCCTCAAACTATCGTCGCTAAATCGCAAAAACTAAAGGTGAATTTTTGTCTTAGCTCGAAATTTTCATTAATGTATGTCAATCACAAACGGCTTCTAAAAGTAAGAAATCCTGCAGATGGCACAACGTCTAGCGCCCCATAAGAGACGCACCGTCCGACAATGTTTGCATCATGCCATGAAAGAAAAAAACGAATACCCTGTGCCACAACCGCCGCCCATTTACCTCGCCACAGGCGAGAGGCCGCAGTTGCAATACAGGGTATGGGGAACAAAGCGAAGGGCGGGGATGCTATACAATGCGAGGCGATACACCGCGCAGTGCCTGCCCCGTACGCTAGGTCAACGGTTCAGCGGGTTAGCGCTTCAGGACGATAACCGGGGCGCCGTGATCCGCGCAGGGAGCGTTGATCGGTACGCCGGCGGGGGTTTCGTTCTTGGAAATATAACTGGTCTGAATCAGCCACGCTTCCAGTTCTTCGCCGCTGATGTCGGGCAGCATCTTGCCATCGACTTCGACGCAGGGGGAGAGCTCCTGGCCGCTCTTCTGGATCATTTCAAAACGCTGTTCCGGATCATTCCAGATGTCGCGGTCTTCGAAGGGAAGCTGATATTTGCGAAGAACAGCGCGTACGCCCTGGCTCCATCCACAATGAGGCTTAAGGTAAGCGACGATTTTGGGTTGACTCATATATCCACCATCTTAACTCAGAAAAGCAGCTTCTCCACAACATAATCCCATAATCCGAAAATTTTCTTTGCGGGGCAGATGCGCGGGCTGATGCAACTTGCCCATCTCTTCCCAGGAAAGCAGAGCAAGGGGACGAGGATGGGAGAGAAGTCGGAGATCTGCCCGGTTGTTATCTATTTCTGATTTTTCCGGCATCCCCCTCCCCCGTTGCGGTCGTCGCGC
>JBGGNE010000301.1:0-27626 GCA_041287705.1 Methylacidiphilales bacterium
ATGACATCGTTGTGCGCCTGAAATTCGCCAATGATCTTCAGTGCTGCCAGCAGGTCCGCATCCAGACGCTGGGAAGCGTCGGCGAGATCAAAGAACATCAGGCGGCGCGGCAGCGGCTTGGCAGGCGTAAAATCGCTCAGCAGACGTTTCCAGATGGCGGAAAGGTGCGGCAGATTCGTCCAGTTCACCATGCCGATAAAGTGGGCGGAATTCCACAGTTTGCGGAACGGTTCCTCACCCAGGCGCTTCTTGATATTTTCCCAGCTGACGTCATGGACGCCGGCCGTTTGCGCAAACTTAACCTTGCCATCCGGGAAATCGAAAGTCTGGATTAGACCGGGCTCCGCGATTGGATAAGTCTTGGTGCGCTTGGCAAACTCTGCAAAAACGGGGTGAACTTCCTTCTGGCCCAGCATACCCACGTAGTGTACGGGGGCGCCTAAGGTGCTGAGCGCAAACGCCATGACGGGGCCGCAGCCTCCCGGTCGCAGGGTCGTTTGCACGATTTCGAACTCTGCGCTTTTGGGTGTCGCACCTTCCGCGACCTTAGTCGCGGGTCCGGTAAGGCGCGAGCTAAACGCTTTGATGTTGGCAAAAGAGGTGAACTTTGTGGCAGACTGCCGCTGGTCCACGACTTCAAAAAGCTGGTCGACAAACCCGTCAAACCCCAGAAGACACTGGAACTTGAGGAGTTGCGCACGAGAGCCAATGAGTCTCTCGGCGGTTTGTCTGGCGAGACGGGAGTCGGTCATATATCGTTGCCATACTAGCAAAACAGTCGAGTGTTGACAAGCGGCAACAAGAAGCTGAAATGGAAGCCCTATTTTTTCGATGAGCGAGCCAACTTCCGTCTCACGCTCCCTGACGCAAAGTGTGGAATTTCATTTGCTGCGTGTCGGGTCATGCCGGCACCGCGAGGCCGTGGCAATGCGCGGTGCGCCATGGCGCCTCATCGAGTTTCCCGCTCTGTGCGGAGTGTTTCGCCACCCGGATCCGCGCCAGGGCGTCGTCCTCTACGATACCGGTTACAGCGATGCTTTCGAGCGCGCTACAGTTCCCCTGCCCGAGCGTTTTTACCGTTGGATGACGCCCGTGGATCTGCCTCAACACGAGCAACTCATCGCTCAATTGGGAGCCCTTGGAATCACTCCGAACGAAATAAAGCTGGTGCTGATTTCACATTTTCATGCGGATCACGTGGCTGGTCTGCGGCTTTTCCCCAACGCGCGGCTGATGTGCATGCGCGCCGATTGGGACTGGTTCCGCGCGATGCACGGAGGTGGATCGCTCTGGGGCAGGCTACGCGGCGTGCGCAAAGGCTTTCTGCATGAGCTGCTGCCCGATGATATTACGAAGCGCCTCAGTTTTGCGGAAGATATGCCTGAAGCGGATCTGCCCCCCGGCGCTTTTCTGGAGCCGCTCCTCGAACTCGGCAAGCCGCGGGATATCCTGGGCGATGGATCCATGATCGCAGTGCCTCTGCCCGGTCACAGTTGCTGCCAGATGGGAGTGATCTTCCGCGATTCATTCGAATCAACGACAGACTCCACTAAGAAAGGCTCGAATCTCAAAAGGCAGGAACTTACCTTTTTGGTCTCCGACGCCTGCTGGTCGATTCGGGCAGTTCGGGAGAACAGACCTCCTTCGAGCCTGGCAAACTTTCTTGTCCACAGCGTGGCTGAGTATCGCAAAACGTTTGAGGTCCTCTGTCGCATTATAAAGGATGCAGAGGCAGCCCGGCTGACGGCACAATCCGGGAAAACCGCGAAACCGGATCCGAATAAGACAGGGTCAGGCTTCACGCTGGCGTTGGTTCCGTCACATTGTACTGCCACCTTTAATGAGTGGTCGGCATGCAGGATGAGACAGGTTCTGGATGCTTCAGCAGCCTCGTCCGATTCGCGCTTATCCCCATTGCGATGAGAATCCTGATTACCGGCGCGCGCTCCCCCGCCTGCCTGGAGTGGGCGCGACTGGCCCGGCGCGCGGGAGCCGAAGCTGTCTTTGTCGCGGATTCTCTGGCGGCCCCGCTCGCTCGTTTCAGCAGCACGGTCACGGAATACATCCGGCTTCCTGCAGCCCGAGGAGATGAGCCCGATCGCGCCGCCCATACAAAAGCGTATGGCATGGCACTTCGCGATGCAGCGGAGCAATGCCGCGCCGACGTCATTCTGCCGACATGCGAGGAGGCGTTCTATATCAGCCACCAGAAAGCACTTTTATCCAGACACAGGCCCATCGTTGCGGACTTCAACATGATGGCCAGGCTGCATCATAAGTATGATTTCCAGCAACTGGTGAAATCCCTCCCCGCCGGTATCCAGGCTCACGTGATATCGCCCGAGACGCATCTTCTCCTCGATAAGCGGGATGTAACAAAGCTTGCGCGTCAGAAGAGCAAATCGGAAAAGTGGGTGCTGAAGCCAGTCTGGTCGCGGTTTGCCACCCAGACGCTTGTGGGGCTGAGCACCTGCGAACTGGAACAAACCTGCGCGCGCCTTCGCATCAAACCGGACACCGGCGCTCCGTGGGTGGCGCAGGAGTATATTCCCGGCACCGAAAATTGCAGCTACAGCCTCTTGCGCGAGGGGAGATTGCTGGCCCATGTCTGTTATCGGCCGCTCTATCGTGCGGGAACGGGCACGCAAGGATCCGGTATCTATTTCCAACCCATTGAATGCCGGGAGATCGCGGAATTTGTGCGCGCATTTGCCGCATCGACAGCCGTCACCGGGCAGTTTGCTTTCGATTATATACGGGAAGCGGGCCCCTCGGGACGCATTGCCGTACTGGAGTGCAATCCACGCGCTACCAGCGGAATCCATTTGCTCGCCGGCGCGCTGGACGACATATCCGCCCGGCGACTGCTGCGGGACTTCCTTCTGGGAGAGAGCTGTGGAGAACAGGTCATAACAAGCGAGGCGAAACCGGCCATGGTGACCACCGCAATGCTGCTTTTCGCCCTGCCGCCTGCCTTAGCGTCATCAGGGTTGCTGAGCGGCGCGGGCAATCTCCGAGCGCTGCAAGAGTTCGGTGCGCACTGGTCCGCTGCGCATGATGTCATCTACGCTCAGGGCGATGCGTTGCCGGCGCTGGGCCAGATGCCTGGCTTTGGAGAATTCGCATGGAATGCCATCAGTCGCAGGCAGTCGCTGCTGGCGGCCACGACTGCTGATATCGAGTGGAACGGTGAGTCATTGAACTGAAATAGAGTTCCCTCACTCCTAAAGCTGCTAGTTACAGTACACAGTTGCAATGAATGTAATTACGGTATGTAACGCGGACATCACTATTACGAGGCGCATTACAAAGCCAGTGAATAGTTTCGCTCGCTATTTATTGGGTTGCCTATATTTAATGATAATTTATGTATGGCATTGACTCTCTTCTGTGATGTCCGCATTCTGGAACTGAATGGCCCAAGGGCCCATTTTGTCCTTCCATGAAGAACGTGATCATCCTGGTGTCGGGCTTAGGAATCTTCGTCGCCTGTGCTTTGGGCGGCCTCTATGTTTTTGTTCAGAACAACAAAGGTCTGAACAGAGGCATGGCCAACCTGATGCTGACGAAGAATACGGGCACATCGTCTTCATCTACTTCCTCGGGCACTTCGCGCCTGTCGAATCTCAATGACAGGGAGCAGGAGACTGTAGGTGAATGGGCCGCTGTCTATACAAAGACCGATAAGTTTGAGTCAAAATTTGAAGAAAACTTCTACGAAGACAAGACGTTCCGCATGGAGATGCGTCATATTGAAAAAGATCCTATCGGCAATGGCGTGCGCGGTGAGGTAACGATCGAAATCAAGTTCCTGGCCCGTGGCAGCTGGTATTGCAAGGGCGACCGCATCTACCTCAAGATCAACTCGATACCGATCCTGCATGTCAACAATATCAAGATAGACGCGCCCGACATTGCCAATACCCAGGGCACCGGTTATATCGAAAACATTCGCCAGGAAGCGATCAACGATGTGCAGCAGGCTGTCAACGAAAAGAAGGAATGGCTGATGAAGCAGCGCTGGTACATCGACATCATATCCTCGGACGGCGAAACGATCGTCTGCCGCGACCGCACGGGCGAGACACTTTATCGGCACAAGGTGATTAAAGAGCAGCAGCAGCCCGCAAAGAAGTAGAGGGTCTGCGATTAGCCTAAGCCCGCACGTGACCGACGCAAGCTCCGCAAGGGTGACGTTCGCGTTTCGGAAACTGCAAATCTTCATGACGCGCCAATTCGTTAGTGGCGCAGGACAGAATCATGGCTAGATTTTAAAACGCCCTCGCGGCAAAAGGCAGGTCCGCGCACATTTTTACCCGTATGGCGGTATAAAGTGCACGCGGATGTTGCAATTGATTGGAACATTCGGATAAATTGACCCGGTGCCTGCTATTCATCTGTCTCAACAGATCACTGGCACAGCGCTGCCTATAACAGATATCGCCTCTTCCTCCTCTCACGATCAATCGCCGCCGCTCTCCCCGGACCAGGCGCGCCACCCTCTTCCCACTACTGCCATGGTCGGCCTCCCTCCCATCGCCTCCACTCGCTACGAATGGGCGGATCTTCCTCTCGGCGTCAGCCTTACGGGCTCCGCGCACGCAGGGCGGGAGATCGGCAAAAGCGATGTTTCGCGCGCCATCAAAGTGCTGAAGCCCGGCTACTGGCAGCGCGATTTACTCGACATCACCCTGAAGCGCACGGCGGATATGCCCGCCCACGGCGGCATCTCCCGCGTGCTTGATACGCAGCTTATTCGCGAGCCCTGCTATCTGGTGGGTGAATGGTGGGGCACGGTGGAAGGCGGCCGTCATCGCCCGCGCTCTCTGGCTGTGCTGCGCCGCAATCTGCGCTGGCGCGAAGCACCCCGGCTGCTGCTGGAGCTGGGGGAGATTCTCGCACATCTGCATCGCCACCAGCTTTTCCACGGCAGCGTTAAGCCAACCAACATTCTGCTGACTCCGGAGCACCGCATCAAGCTTACGGACTACGGTCTGCTGCCCACACGGACCGTGCGCAGCGTGCCTCTGGCCACCGAGCCCTTCTTTACACCGCCCGAGCAATGGCGCGACCCCACGGCCTGGAGCGATGGACGCGGCCAGTTGTGGGATGTCTACAGCTTTGGCGCTGTCGCTTTTCTTCTGCTGACTGACCGGCTGCCGCGTCTGCAAAATCTTGCGGCCACCCTTCCGCGCGTTGGCACCCAGCAGCACCGCGGTGAACCCGCCTCTGACGAAAGCGTCCGTGTTCAGGAGCGCCGCATCTTCACGCCGGAGCGCATTGCCGAACTGCTCGATCAGATCCCGACCATTTGCTGGCCGCCGCGCGCCAATGTGGACCCGCACTGGCAAAGCGCCATCACGGCCTGTCTGCAGATTGATCCCGATGCCCGCCCGCGCGACATGGGCGAAGTATGCCGCATGATTGCCAGCGGCCACCGCGAGCAGCGCCGCACCACGGTGCGCGGCTTCTCCAACGCCCTGGTCACTCTGTCGGCTGTAGCTGCTGTGGCCGTACTGGGCGGCTGGGGCGGATACATGTGGTATTCTTCCACTCAGGAGCTCTCCAAACTGCAAAAGCAGATTGCGGTGCCGCTGACCGATGACGCTTCGGCGCAGGATCAGATGGCGCGCCAGGAAATCGCAAAGCAGTTGCTCGCCTCACGCCCTACTGATCTCGTAGCGCTGGAGAGCCTTGCCCGCACTCAGCTTGCCCTGGATCAGGACAAGGAATTTGCCGAAACCATGAAGCTGTGGACCGCGCTCGTCCCCAATCGCTCCGTGGGCTGGTATGATATTACCGGCGATGCCGCGCGGAAACGGAAAGACGTCCGCCCCGCGCTGGAGAATTACGAACGCGCCTACGCCATTGCCGGGAATACCCCCAAGGGCCAGGAGCTTCTGGAAGAAATTGAGCGCCTGCATATTTCCAGCGGTGAGTATCGCTCCGCAGCGGATGCTGTTACCCGCATGCTTGCCGCGGAAGACACCACCGCCCTTCGCCTGCGCCGCGCCCGCCTCTATCTGCTGGCCAACAGCTGGCGCGAAGCCTTTGCCGACATGGAAACGGTGCGCAAACGTGACCCGCACTCCGCCGCACTGCGCCCCCTGCTGCCTTACATGGCGCAGGTGCCGGGCGGTTCGGGCTTTGGGCCTCTGGTACCGCAGTTGGAAGCCGCCGACCGTTCCGTGCTTCAGCATCCCAATGATCCCGGCACGCACGCTCAGCGCGCCGCGTTGCTTCTCCTGTGCGGACAGATGCCGGCTGCCTTCGCCAGCGCGGGCCGCGCTCTGGAACTGAACCCTCCCCGCGCCGCAGCGCCCGGCATTCCCGCATCCCCTGCCGATGCATTGCCGCCACTGGTTCAGGGCCTGGCTCATCACGCCATGCTGCAGCATCCTGAGCTGGCGGCTTTTGCTCAGCCCGCGGGCATTACCAGCGGACCGGCCTTCACACCGCCCTCCGGCCCAGCGCCTGCCAAGGTATTGCTCGCTGAAAAGCTGCCCAGCGCCGAAGCTCTGCAAAAGCTGGCTCAAATGGACGCCGATATCCGCGCCAGGCCTGCCGCCGATACACTGGCAAAGCGCGCATCGCTTCTCAACGACATGGAGCAGCACCTTCTGGCCCTGTCGGATACAGAAGCCGCGCTGGCTCTCGATAAGCGCTACCCGGCCGCTCAGCTGGAACAGGTAATTGCGCTGGATCAGATGGATCGCGCCAAAGAAGCGCTGCCCGTCATCGTCGGTCTTACCGAGCGATCGCCCAAGGATTCCGAAGTATGGGAATGGCGCGCCCGCACCGAGAAGCTTCTGGGCCGTATCACCGTTGGCCTGGAAAGCGTCAAAAAGGCAATGGACCTCAGCGGAGCCGAACCCGCACCCAGCCTCGTTCAGCTTCAGCAGGAACTCAAAGCCATGGCACCGGCCACAACGCCCTCGGAACAACCCGTGCGTGACCGCGATCGTGATCGTGATCGATCCGAACGGCGCCCTGCAGCCTCCAATTCCACTCGTCGTGAAAGCAGCCGCACCCCTCAGCCCTAAGCGAACGAAAGAATCTTTCCCGATCTAAGGAGCCTTCAAAGAATAAGTTCTATATCTTATTCTTTGAAGGCTCCTAAAGATAAAAGCGATCGCCCGCGCCACATGGCGAGCGATCGCTTTTTCCTTTTGCACGGGATCCTAAGTTTGTGTGTAGAGAAGATTTTCAGACTGCATAGCCGACAGCAGACAATGCTAACGGTTTAAGCTCCCGCCATCGCAAAAGCAAAGCGTGTTGAAATCACTCTGGGCAAGGAGGTAAGGCTGACGAACAGTCTGGGCGCAAACAGCGAGATGATGAGGGCGAGAATCATAAACGTGTGAGACTAATTCGCATTGTTATTTGCGAGGAAATCCGGGTTGCTTTTGGTCGCATGCATCGTTGCGATTTCAGTCATGCATTATTCTCATGCACTCCCTCAGCCGCGCCTTGCCTGCACCTCAAAATCAATCCTGGCTTTCCTCCCAACTAACGATGCGAAATGGTCTTAGATTAAGAATGACGACAATCGGGAGGAACCGGAAGTCGGAAATGGTCAGATTACCGACGGGAAGCACCTGAGAGCAGAATCTTTAATGATTGTGGTTGTGCTTGTGAGAATTGTACTTCTTATGGTAATGGCCCTTATTATTATAATAGCCGCCGCCATTATATCCATAACCATAGCCGTTACCGCAGCCGTTGTAATTATTATGTCCGCAACCATTGTAGCGATTTCCGCCACCTATCACAATAACGGGACCACCGAGATCGATAACAACACCAGCTTTGGCTTCTGAAGCAGGAATAGAACTAAAACCAACGAAAGCAAGAACTGCGACCACTAAGAATTTCATGTAGTAAAGACGCGCAGTCGCGGCGTCTTGCTACGCTTTAACCTCAGTATAATTTTGCAAATAATCACGACAACAGCGTGATGTCGCCTCAGGTCAGGAAACTCAATCATCCCCAAAACCGGGCGACAACGCATCCTTTTCCTCTCTGCTGGTCTGCTCTTTGCGGGCGCTGTCCCCAGCATTCTCATCGGTCTGGCCGCCATCACCTGCACCATCTATATCCACTACGATGAGCGTGATGTTATCCTTCGCGCCCCCGTCCCAGGTTGCCGAAAAGAGGCGGGAAACTGCAGTGCGCGGCTCGCGCGACGTGTTGATGATCTCCTCAATTTCGTCCAGCGTCAGCGTATCGGTCAAACCATCCGTACAGAGCAGAAACCGGCCCGGTCCCTGCAATTTCAGCGGATATATGTGGGGCCGGATATCGGCGAAGTGAGTACGGCCACCGACCGACTGGGTAAGCGCGTGCATCGTATTAGGGCGCACGTCATCACGAGAAATATGTCCTGCCGCAACCAGCACTTCCGCCACGGAATCATCGCGGGAAATCTGGCTGAGAAACTGATCCTGGCGGCGATAAATGCGGGCATCGCCCACGGAAAACGCGAAAAGTCCCTCAGGACCCCATGCCAGCCCGGCAATGGTGGCACCCATACCGGCGCACGTGGGATCCTGCTGCCCGGCCTGAATAAGAGCGCGGTTGGCGTCACGCAGCGCGGTCTCAATAACAGGCGGCGTAAGCGGGGCGACCTGCGAAAGGGAATCCACCACTTCCCGGCTGGCGCGCTCCCCTGCCAGGTGACCGCCCATACCGTCGGCTACCAGTAGCAGCCAGGGCTCTCCGGCGGGAAGCTCGTGCAGGCTGGGCTCCTCCTGCTTAAGGCCGGCCTGCAGCAGGCCAAAATAGAGAGCGTCCTCATTACCCGCGCGCACGCGGCCCGGGTGGGTAAGGGCGGCGCCGGCAACGCGTGGAATGGCACTGTGGCCGGGGCCGGAGCTTGGGCTTGGGCTTGGGGTGGAAGTGGGCATGGCGCGTAGACCAGCGTGACGTTGACGCTGGCTGATGCTAGCACGGCGATGAATTTGCACCACTCCATTTTGATGTCTCAGAGGGATGCTTCCACATCGTCTCTTAATCCTTATCGACGCGAAGTTTACGCTGTAAAGGGGCGACCGGAAGAGCCTGAGAAAGTGTATCCTGTAACAAATTTCGTATACGAGTGGCACCCGCCCAGGGGGATTCAGTCCCCGCACATGAATGCGGATGAATTGCGCCATTCCTTGCGGGGCTTTGTTAACTGATGAGGAATCTTACAAAGTTAGTTACGGTTATTTTGCTTCATAAAGTAGTGCGGTAGAAGAGTCGGGAGCAGGCGTGTAAAATTTGCAGAAAATTTTTTGAACGCGCCAAAATGGCTTTAAAAGGTTTTTGAACCGGAAAAGCGCCGGGAAAGATGTCGTTTCCAGATCAAAGACGCTCACTAAAGCATCTTCCGATAGAGGGGTAAGTCATTTCCTATAAAAGACTTGCATGGATACTTACAAGCACGACACAACAGAAAAGCGACGCATGGGAGTTGAAAATTTGAAAGGCGGCATTAAGGATTTCGAGTTAAAATCCGGAGTTTCTCGGTATCGCGTTTAAGAAACTTTATGAAGAAATATCGTGTTCCATCAAATGTATCAAAAAGTTTTCAGAGATAAGTGTTGCGCAGATGTATAAACTCTGCTTTCTTTTTGGGGTTGACAATGTTCTGATAGTTTTTCCATTTGCACATTACCAAACTTCTACGCTATAGCCAATGGACGGGGCGGATACCAGTCAGCTGCGTGTTAATTCTCGCAAATGATTGGTCCACAGGAAAAAAAGGCATTTACAACATAAATGTCTTGCCCCTCCGCACCGAGTTACTTAATGTCGCGCTCATTAACAGAGCCGAAACACTTGCCCCCCACAGTAGGTTATGAAGAGCCGCTTACTGCGAAAAATTACTAAAAGCCAAAAGTACCAGATCTTGACAGAAATCAAGCGCAGCCAGGGCTTGTCTGTCTCAGAGCTCTGTGACCGCATGAACCTTTCCTATATGGGGGTCAAGCAGCACTGCGTCGCTCTGGAAAAAGATGGGTATCTGGACACCTGGCGTCGCCCAAAGGGCATGGGACGTCCCGAGAAAGCCTACCGGCTCACTGAGCTGGCCCAGGAATTCTTCCCGACTGAGTATACCAACTTTACTCTGGAGATCCTCAACTCCATTACCCAGGTCTACGGCGAAGCTGCCCCGGAAAAAATCCTGTACCAGATCTACCAGAACCAGAATGCCGAAGTGCGCATGAAGGTCACCGGTACCAATCTGGAAGAAAAAGCCCGCTCTCTGGCTGCCCTGCGCGAAAGCGAAGGCTACATGAGCGAGTACTATTTCAATCCGGATACCCAGCAGCACCAGATCATCGAGTACAACTCCCCCGTGCTGGCTATAGCCGACCGCTATAAGATCATGCATCGCCTGGAGCAGACGATGTTCGAGACTGTCCTTTCCGTGCCTGTATCCCGCAATGCAGAGCGCATCTCCGGCCTCTACAAGTGCGTGTTTACCTGTCTGACATAATTATTTAAGCGAGCTGTAAGGCTCGCCGGTTCCACAACGGCTCCTCATAAAGAGATTTGCCCGACTATTAAAGTCGGGCTTCTTTTTTGCCCGCGAACAGCACACGTTGTGTCTGGTTTCATATCCATACCGGTTCCGGCCCCAATAAAACACTCAGGTTCTTGCGTTTTGTTTATTGTCGAACAGACATTTGCCAGCTAAGCTTGTGCTGTGAGTAAAATTCAAGAGTCGCTCGAGAAAATAACGGCCACGGAAGACCGGACAGACCGGCTTACGATGCTGGCCGGCCTCATCTCCACGCTGATGAAAATCAAAGGCGTGAAGCTGGCCCTGACCGGTAACTTTGCCTACGAGCGCTACGTCAATGCCGTGGGAAGCGAGAATGACCTGGAACTTGCGCCCTATGCCGGCAAGCTGACGCCGCGCCTGGTGCAAGAGATTTTTGCCGAACAACTTGGCGCGGAAGGCCAACTGTGGGAATGGGCTATCGCCGATATCCGTATCCGCCTCGCCGCCGATGTTCAGACCACCCACCGCGACCTGTGCCGCGAGTATAAGTCCGAATTCGGCTCATTCCGCATCTTGCCAATCGAAGAGCTGATTGCCGAACGCGTTGTCGCCGCGTTCTTCCCTTTTGAACAGCCGCGCGCCCGCGAAGAAGCGAAAACGCTGCTGATGTACGGCCTCTCCGACACCATACCGATCAATTGGGAGCTGCTGCAGGAAATCTGCTCGTCCGAAGGTTACTTCACCGGCGATCGCCTGGGCACTCTTCGCGCGGAAGCCAAGACTGATCTCGACGCCTATCTTGCCGAGCAGGAACAGGCTGCGGCCGCTGAAGTAACGGAAGCCGAAGGTGAAGTCCCCGCTGAATCCGAAGAGCAGGCTCCCGCCGCAGGCGTAACCGACTCTCAGGCACCCTCCGCAGTGCCTAAAGTGAACCCTGACCAAGTCACGATCAGCCGCAATCCGGAAGACAAGGAAGCCAGCAAGCGCATGACGACCAAGCTGACGAAGATCATGCCTGTACCCAGAGCCAGGCAGTAAGACCAATTCGCCTCGTTATTTGGGATGAAATCCGGGTTGCTTTTTGGGCGCGTGCATCGTTGCGATTTCAGTCATGCATTATTCTCATGCACTCCCTCAATCGCGCCTTGCTCTCATCCCAAAATCGAGCCCAGTTTTTGTACTAATTAACGCCTGAGAATGATCTAAGCACTCTTTTGCAGGCGGGCATCCCGCGCATTAGCGGTGCCTGAAGTTGATGCAGCGCGCCCTCCACGACGCGCTGAGCAATGCGATAACCCCTTTAGCGATTTAGCGAGGGTTCGCGGCCATCTGGGAGATTGCAGGCAGTTTAACGGGCCGCTGTGAAGCTCCTGCGGGCGTTGCAGCAGGCATTTGCCCCGCCGCAGCGGTGATCTGCTCCTCAGCCAGCTTTTTCTCAAAGTAATCCAGCGTCAGCTCCAGGGGAAGCTGCGTCGTGTACCGGCAGTACATCGTTTCGGAGGAATCGAACGTACCGTTCTCGTAAAGCTTGTTAGCCGGGGCGCCGCCGCCGCAGAACTCATAGTAGGGACACGTCGTGGCGCATTTCTTGATTCCGGCGTTAATCTCCGTCAGCACCAGCTTGAACTTCTCGTTCTCCATGGCGCCATAAAGACCTTCACGCAGAATATTTCCGAAGGAAAACACGCCAAAGCGCTCGTGCTTCAAACCCAGCAGTTCGGGTGAGAAGGTGGAAATATTGCCATCGGTATCCACCGCCAGAATCCCAAAGGGACGCGCCTGATCGTTGTACCAGGGGTAGCCATCCTCGGCCGTTGGGGGCGCGCCCATGCGGACAAGCTCCCGGGCGTTGGCGAATTCCCGCACTTCCAGCAGAGGCGCGTGCTGTGTCTCCAGCTCAAAAATGCGGCGCAGGAACTTTTCCACACGACCTGCCGGGGCGTCGGTCAGAGTGGATGTGACGTGGTTGCCCTCCACTTCCTCAATGTTGAAGCCCACGTTATGAACTTCGTTGTGCAGAAAGAAATTGAAGACCTCGTCCGGATAATCCAGCGCGTCCTTGGTAATGACCGCGATGACGTGAAAATCGATGCCGTTCTGCTTCAGCAGCTTCATGGCACGCATGGCTCCCGCGTGGGTGCCTTTACCTCCGCGCGTTTTACGGTGCGCGTCATGAATGTGCTCCGGGCCGTCGATGCTCAGGCCCACCATCACGTTGTGCTCTTTAAAGAAATCGCACCATTCCTGGCTGACCAGCGTGCCGTTACTCTGGAACGAGTGCCGCACTTCCGCACCGTCCGGAGCGATCGCCTTGATACGCTGGAAGGCCTCACGGTACCACTCGCGCGGCACGGCCAGCGGTTCGCCTGCATGCCACACGATGTTGAGCACGTCCTGAATAATATCGGCCTCGTACACCTGCCGTATCGAGGCTTCCAGGACGTCCCAGGACATTCGCCGCTTCTCCATGCGGGCAGGGAGATAGCAATAATCGCAGTCGATGTTGCAGAACGGCGATGGTTGCAACACCAGCAGACCTAGCCACGGGGCGACGGATTCCATGTAGAATCAACGTACCTGCTCGATCTTGTTGCGCAAAGATTTTTCTGCCTTTGCACACACACGCCTGCCCGCACTACGCAAGTTCGTACGCCACAGCACTTAACACGAAGAAAGCCGCCGTTTCGGAACGAAGGATGATTGGACCCAGGCTGACTGGCAGGAAGCCGCGTGCGCGCGCTTCGCCGATTTCCGCAGGCGTAAAGTCGCCTTCAGGCCCAATCATTACGATAATGCGACGGGAATCGCCCAGCGTGGGGAGTTGCTCGCGCAGAACGGTTTTGATATGACGCGCTTCCGGCTGCAGCGAGGCGATCAGCTTCAGCGATTTGTTATGCGCGGGATCCTCCACAAAGGAGCGGACTTTCTGCGGGCCCTTTACTTCGGGCAGCCAGTTCTGGCCGGACTGCTTGGCGGCTTCGATCGTCAGTTGACGCCACTTCTCGCTCTTGGTATCCGCGCGGTCGCCATCCACCTGACTGATGGAGCGATCGGACTGCAGAGGGTAGATCTCGCCAACGCCCAGTTCAGTCGCCTTCTGGATGATGAGATCCATCGACTTCGTCTTGGTAAGCGCCTGCGCCAGAACGATGGTATCCGCAGCACGGGGAGCGCGGGCGGTTGTGACGGTCTGGAAGCGGACTCGTCCGCCTTCCGTGCCCACGATGCGGGCTTTCACTTCTAAACCCTTGCCGTCGAAAATGGTGCAAAGATCGCCGGGCTGCTGGCGAATGACATTGAGGCAATGGTGGGATTCGTCCGCATCCAGGAGCGCGGATTCGGGCTGAGCGCAGAAATAACGTTTCAAGGCAGGGGTATCGATCGGGGGATTTAGAGCCGCTAAGGAGTCTCCGGAGGCTCCTAAGGCTGGCAGGATGAAAAAAGGAAGCCAGCTAATTCGAGATTAGCTGGCTGTAATGAGGTAAATGGGGATGCAGGGCTACTTGAAGAATTCCTTCACCTTCTGAAGCATGCCGCCGTCGTCGGTCGGAATGGTTTCGCCGCAGGACTCCGCAAATGCCTGCAGCTTCGCCTTTTGCTCGGCGGTCAGCTTGGTGGGGACTTCGACGCGAACGCGTGCGTGCAGGTCGCCGTGACCGCGGCCGCCGAGTTCCGCAACACCCTTGCCGCGCAGGCGGAAGGTTGTGCCCGGCGCAGTGCCGGCGGGAATCTTCAGATTGGCGGTGCCTTCCAGCGTGGGGACCTGAATCTCGCTGCCCAGGGTGGCGCGGGCAAACGAGATGGGTACTTCGCAGTGCAGATCGGTGCCGTCGCGGGTAAAGACAGGGTGGCTCTTGACGTGGATAACAATGTAAAGATCGCCGGAGCCGCCGCCGCGAACGCCGCCTTCGCCCTGACCTGTGGAACGCAGGCGAGAACCGTCATCAATGCCGGCAGGAATCTTGATCTTGATCTTGGACGCCTTCTCCACGCGACCCTGGCCATGGCACGTCTGGCAAACCTTTTCCACCTTCTGGCCGGTACCGCGGCAGCGCGGGCAGGCCTGAGCAACGGAGAAAAAGCCCTTGGTGACATAAACCTGGCCCTGCCCGCGGCACGTATCGCAGGTGGATACCTTGCTGCCCGGTTCGGCGCCATTGCCGCTGCAGTTGTTGCAGGTTTCGGCCTTGGTCAGGCTGATTTCGCGCTCGCAGCCCAGGCAGCTCTCCTCGAAGGAGATGTGCAGGTCGTAGCGCAGATCCGCGCCACGGCCACGGCGTTCCTGACCTCCGCCGAATGCCTCCTCAAAAATGCTGCCGAAGATTCCACCGCCACCGCCGCCGCCCGCGCCGAATACTTCGCGGAAGATATCGAACGGATCGTGGCCGCCGGCACCCGCGCCCTGACCGAAGGCCGCGTGGCCATAGCGATCGTAGCTGGCGCGCTTGTCGGGATTGCTCAGGATTTCGTAGGCTTCGCCCAACTCCTTGAACTTCTCCTCCGCCGCGGGATCGCCCGGGTTTTTATCGGGGTGGTAGGTGAAGGCGAGTTTGCGGTACGCCTTCTTAATGTCGTCCTGGGACGCGCCGCGGGCGACGCCGAGGACTTCATAGTAATCCCGTTTGGTGGAGGAGGCCATGGTGGTGGGGAGGGTCTCTAAGAGCTACAGGTGGTTCTGGGGAAACAAAATGGGAATCAGGAGGCGCTTTCTGCAGGCTCGGGCGCTTTGGATACCATAACGGTAGCGGGGCGCAGCAGGCGATCCTTCAGCTTATACCCTTTGCGCAACTGTTGTACCACAGTATCGGCAGGGGTATCAGCACTTTCAATCTGGCCTATAGCCTCGTGGCGATGAGGATCGAAGGGTTTACCAACGGCCTCAATCACTTCCACGCCGTTGTCGCGCAGGAAGTTAACGAGCTGTGTATTGACCATCTCGAAGCCGAACACGAGGTTTTTGACATCGGTAGCGGTAGCAGCCGCGGACATGCCCATCTCGAAGTTATCGATGACGGAGAGCAGTTGCTCAAGAAGGGAGCCGTTGGCGTAGCGCACGGCGTCTTCCTTTTCGCGGATGGCGCGCTTGCGGTAATTATCCCAGTCGGCCTGGGTACGCAGCAGGCGATCCTGCAGCTCGGAGGCCTTTGCGGCGGCGGACTCAAGCTCAGAGAGGCGCTTGACACTGATGGCAATGGTAGCCGGTGCCGCCTCGGGGGCGGGCTGCGCGGAATCCTCGGTGTCGGACGCAGTGTCGTCGGGTTCGGTATAGGCGCTTGTTGTCGGCGCGGCCGGCTCGGTGGTCTGCTGTGTCTGGGCCTCGGTTGCAGCGTCCTGCTGGTCGGGCTTGTTCTCGGCTTGGGCCTGGGGGGGTGTCGTCTGTTCGCTCATGCGTCTAATGCGGTTGAGATTTTCAGGGGATACGCGCGTCGTGTCGAAACGGGTAGAATCGTTGGGTTGCGCCCGAACGTCAAGGCCGCAGTGATGAATTCGTAGCAGGAACCGGACCGCCCGCCGCATGAATACCTTTTGGGCTGATTTTGCGCTCATTCAAGCTTCGTCAAAACTATTCGTTTTCTTACGCGATTCTTTGGGCGATGATAGATGGAGATGAGCATGAAGAGCTTTACCGAAGAGGACGCACGCACCATTGCCCAGCAGTTTGTGGATAGCGCCAGGAAGGAGGAAGGAGTCCTGTGGCGCCTGGCAAACGCAGAGCGCTGCCGCATCTTTAAGCGGAAGTGGAACGTGGTCTTCCACATCTACGACGCGGATGGGACGCGTCTGGGCGAGGAAGCGCCGATCGTGGTGGTCAACGAGATGGATAAGTCGGCGTCTGTATTCGCGGGTCTGTGATAGCATTTAACCCACGAATGCTGTGCGTTACACCGGTTTAACTGTGTCGTTGCGACATCATTGAGCCAATGTGGCGCAACCTTCAGCGACAAACTGGCTCAGCCAAATGTTTGGAGCAAACCGGCGCCAATGTGGACCATACCAAACAGTCCTCGTCCCCCCAAACCCGCGCCGCCGTATCTTTGCAATGGACTCCCGCGACAGAAGGGGTAGGATCGTCAGCTTTCCCAGAATCCCCCACGTCCAGACTATGGCCCATATCAAACTGTTCATCCCCGGCCCGATCGAGGTATCCGAGAAAACCCTGCGTGCTTTCGCCACCCCTATGGTCGGCCACCGCAGCAAGGAATTCCAGGCGCTCTACGCGAGCATCAAGCCTCAGCTGCAGGAGCTCTTCGTCACCAAACAGCCCGTTTTCGTCTCCACCACCTCTGCGTGGGGCGTGATGGAAGCCTCCCTGCGCAACCTCGTGTCCAGGAAGGTGCTGAACTGCATGAGCGGCGCCTTCTCCGACAAGTGGTTCGACGTGGCCAGGAAGTGCGGCAAGCAGGCCGAGGCCTACCAGGTCGAGTGGGGCCAGCCCATTCTCGCGGAGGAAATCGACAAGCGCCTCGCCACTGGCGAGTTCGACGCGATCACGCTTATCCACAACGAGACCAGCACCGGCACGCAGAACCCTCTCTGGGACATCGCCGCCGTTATGCGCAAGTATCCCGATGTTCAGTTCATCGTGGACGTCGTGTCGTCATTCTCGGCGCTTAACATTCCCTTCGACGAGCTGGGTATTGACGTGATGCTGGCCGGAACGCAGAAGGCTCTGGCCATGCCCGCCGGCGCGTGTGTCTTCACGGTTTCCGAGAAAGCCTACGCCAAGGCCCCCACCATCAAGGATCGCGGCTACTACGTGGACTTCCTGGAGTTCCGCAAGAACGCCGAGAGTGATATGACGCCCACGACGCCCTCCATCTCCCACTTCTACGCTCTGCGCAGCAAGCTGGAAGATTTCTTTGCCGAAGGTCTGGAAGCGCGCTATGCCCGTCACCTGGCCAATGCGAAGCTGACCCGCGCCTGGGCGCTGGATCGCGGCTTCGAGCTGTTCCCCGCCGCCGGTTACGAGTCCGTCTCGCTTACCTGCGTCAAGAACACCCGCAACGTGGATATAGCCAAGGTCAACGCGCACCTGCGCAAGACTTATAGCTGCGTTATCGACGGCGGCTATGGCAAGATCAAAGGCACCACGTTCCGCATCTCCCACATGGGCGATGAATCCACGGAAAACATCCAGCAGCTTCTCGGCTGGCTGGACGAGAGCCTGAAGGCCGTCGGCGCCTGATCCCAATTCTGATCGCGCCCGCCGCAGTAAACCTGCGCGGGCCTGACTGTTAGTTCAGATCGTCAAGCTCGCGCGGACAGTCAGCGTGCAAGGATTGCCCGGGGATACGCTATGGATTTTCCCTCTATCAACAGCAAAGCCGTGATGAGGCTAATGCTCTGGCCGAAGCCATCCCCTGGTCATAAGAACCGCCAAATCTGGGAGGTATTAAGCTCAGATTGGCGGTCTGCTATGGGCTTAAGTTTGCTCTGTCAAGCCGGGTTTTCTTCCATCTTCAGAGAAGCTTCCGCCCATTGCTCGTTGAGGCGTTCTAGCTTTTTGGCGTTCTCTACGAACTCGCGGTTGAGCTGCATGACGTCGCCGCCGCCCTGATAGAGGGAGGGATCTTCCAGTTTAGAGGTGATTTCCTTCTGGCGGGCTTCCAGCTTTTCGATGTCTTTTTCGATGGAGGCGACACCGCCCGCGGTCTGCTTACGGAGAGCGGCTGCGGCCTGGCGTTCCTGGGCTTCCTTGCGCTTCTGCTCCTTGGTCTTGTAGCCAGAGCCACCACCGTTGGCTGCTGCCGCGACCGGCTTTGCTTCTTCGGGACGCGAGTCGGTCAGCTTTTGACCTGCGACGAGGCCGGAGCGTTCGCTCAGCGCGCCGCTCTTATCCAGATAATAGTCATAGTCACCTGCATAAGGCTTCAGCTCGCCCGCACTGATGTGCAGTACTTTTTGGGCCAGCGATTTGATGAAGTAAACGTCGTGGCTGATGAATGCAAGCGTGCCCTGATACTGCTGCAAGGCGTTGATCAGCGCGTCGATGCTGGCCATGTCCAGGTGAGTCGTCGGCTCATCCATCAGCAGCAGATTTGGGGGATCCAGCAGGAGCTTGATCAGCGCAAGACGCGACTTCTCACCACCGGAGAGTACGCCGGTTTTCTTGTAGGCGTCGTCACCCGTGAAGAGGAAGCTGCCGAGCACCGTGCGCGCCTGTACTTCCGGCACGGGGCGTTCGATGTTCATCACTTCCTGCAGCACCGTCTGGTTCGGCTTCAGCATCTCCACGCGGTTTTGCGAGTAGTAGCCGACCTGCGCATTGTGGCCGAGATTGCGGTTGCCCTTCTGCACGGGCAGTGCGCCGCCCAGCAGTTTCAGCAGTGTGGATTTACCAGCGCCGTTAGGTCCCACCAGCACAATGCGGTCGCCGCGCTCCATCTCAAAATCAATACCGCGATAGACCGTCAGTTCCTCGGATGTGCCGAGACCGTAGGTGTGGTGCACGCCCTCCAGAGTAATCACGCGCTGACCGCTGCGCTGCGGCTGAGGGAAGCGGATGTGGATCTTCTTTTCCTCGCCTTCGGGGGCTTCGATCTTCTCCATGCGCTCGATCTGCTTGCGCTTGCTCTGTGCCTGGCTGGCCTTACTGGCCTTGGCGCCGAAGCGGTCCGCAAAGGCCTGTAGCTTGGCGATCTCCTGCTGCTGATTCTTGTACGCGGCTAACTGCTGCTCCGCACGGGCGGCGCGCTGGACGAGATAATCGTCGTAATTGCCGCGGTAACGGGAGAGCTTGCGGTTGCGAATCTCAAAAATGCCATTGACCAGCGCGTTTAGGAACGAGCGATCGTGCGAGATCATCAGAATCGCACCGGGATAATTATCCAGATAATTCTGGAACCAGCCCAGGGACTCCAGATCCAGGTGATTGGTCGGTTCATCGAGCATCAGCAGGTCAGGCTCCATGACCAGCAGTCGGGCCAGATGCGCGCGCATGACCCAGCCGCCCGACATCGTGCGGGCGGGACGCGCAAAGTCGCTCTCGCGGAAAGCCAGGCCGTGGAGAATGCGCTTGGCCTTGGGCTCCAGCTGGTAGCCGCCGATCTCCGCATACTTGCCCTGCGCGTCGTGATATTCTTCTGTATCGGTCTCGCCACTGCGTTCGCCGTCGCTGAGAATGCGGCGGAGGCGTCCATGCTCGGGCGTAATGGCCAGGGCCAGTTCCAGCACAGTTTCGTCGCCGATCGCGGTGGTTTCCTGCGGCAGGTAGCCGAGGGTGGTGCCACGTTCCAGGATAACGGTGCCGCTGTCCGGCTCATTCTCTCCCAGGATAATGGAGAATAGCGTGGTTTTGCCGGCACCATTGGCGCCCACCAGGGCGACGCGCTCGCCTGTATTCAGCTGCACGGACACGTCTTCCCAGAGCGTCCGGGCACCGAAACTTTTAGTAACATTAGCGAGCGTAAGCATAGAACGCGCCACTATAAGTGGAAAGAGCCAGCGATGCAAGCATTACGGACAAACGTATTCGCAGGGATTGCATCAGTTTATGCATATCCGGGTGGGAACGGGGCAGGGGAGGCGAATCTTTACCGTGAGCTTACCCCGCATTTGCTACACGTTGTACCAGCCAGGTTCCGCCTTTACGATCATGCTCTGGGCACTCTTGAAAGGAGTTTCGACCGGCTGGTCCCGCACGTCCTGAACTTTATCGGGATATGCAGACGGATGATTTGGATTTATATGAGTTGGGTGGAGGGCTTCCTGCAGCAGCTTCAACGCAGCCGGAGTTTCTGAAGACGACTCCGGCGGAAAGCGACCTCCCAGCAGAGTGAGCGTGATGTTAAAGCGGGGATCCTCCGGCGGAGTGCTGGGTGTGAACTCAGGCATGTCGTGTCCATCCAGCACCATGGAGCGATGGGCTTTGGCGCGCCGGGCTTCCCTGTCGCGCCAGCGCTCCTGCTCGGCATCGCTTACCACATAAACGGCGTGGATGACACCCGCAACCGGCACCATAATCCAGATTACTAGATTCACTGCCGCCAGCCCCGGTTTCCTGGCCATCAGTACACCCAGCGGCGCAACGAGTACGGCCATGGCATATCGCACCAGGCGAGATTGTATGACCCGCATTAAAGCCAGCTCGATATCTTGTTGCTTCATGTCGCGAGACCATTGGGTAATCAGTGATTAGGAGCAGATATACGGAAGGGAGCCCCCATTAGTGTACATGGTTATACAGGTTAAAAAGGATAAAACGGCGGGCGGATGGGGAAAATTGTTTCTTCTTTACTCCTTACCCGTGCTCGCGTGCCAGGGCTCATATTTCAGCCCGTGAGCATGAGCGATTGCCTCATTGGTTATGCGACCCTGGTAGGTATAAAGCGCCGAGACCAGCTCCGGAAACATACGACACGTTTCGCCAAAATCGCTCAGGCCGCCGTCGGCGATCCGCTGGACGTAGGGGAAGGTGGCGTTTGTCAGAGCCTGGGTGGCGGTGCGGGCATAGGCGCCGGGCATGTTGGCAACGCAGTAATGCACGATGCCTTCCTCGATATAGACGGGATCGGCATGAGTCATCGGGCGAGACGTTTCCGCGCAGCCGCCCTGATCCACCGCGATATCAACGAAAACGCGGCCCGGCTTCATCAGGCGCAACATGCTGCGTGAGACAAGCTTTGGCGCACGCGCGCCGGGAATCAGAACTGCGCCGATCAGCAGATCCGTGCCCGGCAGAATCTCCTCCAGATGCGCCGCGCTGCTGTACAGCGTGCGGATTCCCGGCATGGTGTTATCGATGTGGCGCAGCCGCTCCACGTCGATATCCAGAATCACGACTTCCGCGCCGAGTCCCTGGGCGATGCGCGCCGCATTAACGCCCGCCGTTCCGCCGCCCAGCACGGCCACGCGTGCCGGCAGGACTCCCGGAACGCCGCTCAGCAGCACGCCGGCGGCTTCGGTTGCAGTGGAGCTGTGCGCCTTGCCGAGGAAGTACGCTCCCATCAGCACTGACATGCGCCCCGCGATCTCGCTCATTGGCTCCAGCAGGGGGCGGCGGCCATTCAGCAGCAGGCTCTCGTAGGCCAGGCCAACAATGTCGCGTTCCAGCATGCTGTGCGTCATGGCTTCTTCAACGGCCAGGTGCAGGTAGGCAAAGAGGATCTGGCCGGGCCGCTGCATGTTGTGCTCTTCCTGCACCAGCTCCTTCACTTTCACGATCATATCCGCAGTGCCAAAGACTTCCGCGTGAGTCGCCAGAATCTTCGCGCCTGCATCGGTGTACGCTTCATCGGGGAAGCCTACGGCAGCTCCCGCAAGAGTCTCCACCACAACGCGATGTCCGCGTTTTATCAGCTGACGCGCCCCGCCGGGCGTCAACGCCACGCGATATTCCTGTTTTTTTACTTCTTTGGGTACACCGATGATCATGCCGTAATTTCCGCTTTTACAGGCACGTTGACAAGCGCTCTCGCGGATTAAGGAGCGGCAGCTTCCTTCAGCACCTTATCCACAATGGGGTCGATGTTCTCCTGCGCGGCGGCAGGTGCCTTGGCGGGATCGGCCTGGGCACCTTCCCGGGCAGGCCCCTTTCGCAGGGCGATGGGGATCAGTCGTCGAAATTTGCGACTTGTTAACCTGGTAATAGAGTGCGTTGGATAGTGTATCACAGTATGTGAAACATAATTTATTAGCGCACATGATGAAATCTGTGCATCAAAGGTTGGATTGGCAGATATTTACGCGTGTCATGAAGATATTTTTTATTTTTAGCTGGAAAATATGCCCGTGCTCGTGCACAGTTACAGTGTCCTAAACATTCAACAGTAAACGTCTTTGTCCTCCACTTCTTAAAATTCTTGTGTTTTCAAAGGTTTTTAATCAAGTGGTTAAACTTAAAAAGGCCACTTAATTTTTAGAACTCCATGCCGAATCAAAGGAGAAGGGAGTCTTATACCCGTCCCTTCCCTCTGTAGTACCTCCGATCCGGCCGGGAATTCACACAGGAGATCTCCGCAATGTCGACCACGAAACAAACGGCGCCCAAAATTCAGGAACCCGCGCGTGTAAACGCCACGGGCGAGCCGCTTTGGATCGATTTCGATCATCCGCTCATCAAGCGGGCCACCCTGCTGCGCAAAGAAGGCCGCAAACAGGAAGCCGAGATGTGCCTGTTCTCCTATCTGAAACAGCAGGCCCGCAGAGCCTGAGTTGGCTATCTGTTTCGTCGATAAAATTACCCGCGTCCAGCCAATCCGATATCCCCGCGCCGACAAAGTCGTCAGCCCACAGGGTGCAGCATTAAGCAGCCATTAGCGTTTGCCGCGGAGGCGCTCCAGAAACGTGGCGGCGATAACTTTTTCGTAAGATTCATCCGTAATCACCTGGCGATACTCGGTGCGCGTCGTATCGCATCCGTAACGGATAGCATCCACATGGACACGAAACTCGGTGAGATACTGATCCCGCACGATTTCCGGCTCTGCAAGTAGCGTAAAGGGACTTTCCAGATCCAGAAACCGGACCGGCCCCGTGAAAGGAAACTCCACCTCCGTACGATCAAGCGAGTGATAGACAATGACGTCATTATTGCGGTGACGCAGATGGCGCAGGCCTTCCAGAAAAGCATCTGGATCGCAGAACAGATCCGAGACGATGACCACCAGGGAACGCCGCGGCATTTTCTCCGCCAGCGTGTGAAGAATCTCCGGCAGTGCGGTATTGCCGGCGGCGCGCAACGCTTCCAGATGCTGAAAGATGGTTGACAAATGCGAAGGATTACGGCGCGCGGGTATATCCACACTAAGTGTGTCCGACGCGCAGGCAAGACCGGCCGCGTCACCCTGTTTAACAAGCAGATACGCCATGGTGGCGATCAGCTTGCGAGCCAGCGCCAGCTTGCTGTTGGGACCACCGGGCGCGTGCGGACCACCAATGCTGAACGGCGAAACACTGCTGGCCGTGGCAGCCGCCCCGGCGTAATTCATGGAGGCGGAAGCATCGAGAACAAAGTAGGCGCGAAGGTTGGTGTCCGCCTCGAACTCCTTCATGTAGAAGCGGTCCGTGCGAGCGTAGACGCGCCAGTCCAGCATGCGGATGTCATCGCCCTGTACGTATTTGCGATATTCGGCGAATTCGACGCTGGATCCCTTATGCGGGCTGCGATGTCCGCCGGACATACTTCCCGACATGGGCTGCCTGGCTTCAAAGCCGGCGCGCATCAGCCGCGAAATAACGTCGGGCTCCAGCAGAGACGTGGTAGGGGCATTACCCTGTGGCGAAGTGCTCATGCGTGGATTCGTTGGCGCGACATATCGCGTGAAAGTGACAGCAGCGGGAGCGATGCTAGTGGGTAGCGTAACGCTGTGCAATCCTGCGATTTGAAATCATACGGATTCTTCAGAATTACAATTCTTTTGCGCATTCCATATACGGCGAACCAGGGGCATGGCGACGCAGAAAATCCGCCATGTTGTAGCACTGGCATTCTTCCCGCAGATATTCAATGGGACAGGTGCAAGCTTTGCTGATAACACCAAGCGCCTGCTGAACCATTTCGGGATGTTGGATCCAATAGCTGTCTGAAACGGCCAGTACACAGGAAAGAAGATCTCCCTGATAATGCATTCCTTCCACCCATGGATCTTTACCAAGCAATTGAAGCGCTGGTGGAATCAAGTATTGGAGACTGAATTTCTGGCCAATGACAATACGGAAATCTTCGGCTGTAAAATCAGAGAGCTTCTTATGCTTATAAAGATAGCATACTGTCTTTACAAGGTGGGAGTCATAGGTTGGTTCGCCAAAGGGTACACCTTCCAGTTCATCCAGTGTCTTTGTAAGATCAATATCGGGCATAAGCTTTGGCATTTAGGAGTCTCTGGAAAATACCTGCGCAACTTGAGCCTCCGCTTTTGAGCGAGAGCAGCGTTGGAATCCGGTCGAGCATTACTCACCAGCGGAGGGCTTTGGTGCGGCTTCATCCGGAGGCGGAGGCGTTACCGGGTTGACGCTGCCGGTGGCGGGCGTCTGAAGCACTTCTTCCGTGGCTTTGCCCTTATAAATAGGCAGCACAACACCAAATGTCGTGCCGATACCCTGCCGGGTGCGGTACTGAAAAGATCCGCCGTGCTTTTCGACGATACGGGCTGCAATGCTGAGGCCGAGGCCGGTGCCCTGATCCTTCGTTGTGTAAAACGGATCGAACAGGCGTTTCTCCACTTCCGGGGGGATGCCGCTTCCCGTATCCTCCACTTCCAGCAAGACGCAGGGGCCTCTGGTGCCGCGCAGCAGCATATGGGCCGGGATAGCGCGCAGGGTAACAGTGCCCTTGCCCACGATGCTATCCGCTGCGTTCTGAATGAGATTGAGCAGCACCTGCTTCATCTGCCGCGCGTCGGCTACCATAATGAGGCCCGGTTCGGCCTGCACCTTCAGCCAGATCATCTTGCGTATCAGGGTGGGCTCCATGAGCTCATGCACTTCCAGCAGCAGCGCCGCGCTGTCCACCGGGCGAAGCGCGGGCACTTCCGGCCTCGCAAAGTCCAGGACGTTGCGCACCAGTTGCTCCAGACGCGTAATTTCACCGGCAATGACCCGGAAATCCTCCTCTGCCGGGCTGCCCGGTGCCGCGCGGCGCTGCTGTCGAAACAGACGGCCCTTGATCGCCGTAAGCGGATTGCGGATCTCGTGCGCCACACCGGCGGCCAGCATGCCCAGACTGGCCAGCTTTTCCTGCCGGCTGATGATGGCCTCGCTCTCCACCAGTCGCGTGCGCAGTGGCGCAATCATATCGCGATAAACAAAGACGCCGACCCAGCAGACCGTGCCCATGAGCAGCAGCATGGAGCAGATGCTGAACACCTGCAGCGAGGCAATGCTGCTTCGTGAAGCGCTGAAAAGCTCCGTAAGCGAGGCGCTGTGAGCAAAAGCGAGCTCCCAGCCCAGATTCAGCAGATGCGTGCTGCGCGCCTCAATCTTGCCCAGAGCCGCCCTGTCGGCCCCGCGCGAGAGCTCAAACGGCTGCTCGGAGACACGACGTGCTTCCTGTAGGTAAAGATCGAACGCCACATCAATGCGGGCCAGCACCTCAGCTTCCGGCGATGAGGTCAGATTCTCCTTCTGCACGTCGATCCACTTATCCATCGCCTTGCTGGTCTCGCGAAATTCCTCCAGCTTTTCGGGGTTCTTCGTAATGGCATACTCCAGCAGGGCATTGTCCAGCCCCTGCAGATCCGCGCGAAAATTCTCCGCAATGGCGAAGCTCTTGAGCTGCCCTTCATCCAGCACCACATTGATATTGCTCAGATCCTGCCATCCGGACCATGTCGCTACCAGAATGAGACCGCCCAGCGTGCAGATCGCCAGACCGAAGACAATGAGGCGGAAACGTATAGTGGAGAAGAAGCTCATTGTGGTACGGAGAGGGCAGGGCGCAGAGGTGCGGGGCGGAGCGGTAATGTCGACCCGGCAGTCTAGCCATGACATACGTGGAAGCTCAAGCCGTGCCGTCCAGTGATTGGGAGTTAGCACAATCTGGCTGTTGTCGCCTTGCGTCAGTTTTCACAGCTATACAAACTGCTCATCTGCATAACGTTCTCGTGACATTCTACTGTTGCCATGATAGCATCTGAGGGAATGACTGCGGAGCGTTCTCCACACAGCACACTCGCACTCCTTTGCGTTTTAGCCCTGATATTAATGCTGCTGGGCGGCTATTACGGCACCGTGCTGATCATCAAGCATCTGCCTCAGCAGCGCGCCTACCGGCAGTTCCGCCTGAAGCAGGCCGGCGCCGCCAAACTGGAGAACGGGACCAAACTTCACGTCGAAGACATCTGGACGCTGGAACCCTCCGCGCAAACTGATGGTGCCAGCCTCGTGCGACTGCTCTGCCGGTGGGAAGGCGGCTACCCGCCAGATCAATACCACGCTATCTGGGCCAGCCTGATGGATGCCAGTAAGGACGATTCCACATCCAAGCTCAATGAGACCGACTGGCGCCTTGCTCTTTCCTCTCTCAACAGAAACGCGTCGTTCATCTGGGAGTTCTCTCTGAGGAAAGACGCCAGACTGCCTGATCACTTCAGGCTGCGCATCAGCTACATCAAGGAAAACGTCACCATCCCCATGGAAAAGGGGGAAACCAACGACCACTACACCGCGCGTGTCAGCCAGATCCTGCAAAAAGCACCCTACATCGATCTCGTCATCCCCAACGTCAGCGTCCTCCGGGACAACGCGTTGCCGCCGGAGTATTAGATATTTAAACGGCAGGAGATGGAGCTTTGGCTTTCGACTCTGGCTTCGTCTCGTTGCGTTTAACCGGCAAGGCTTGTATCGACTTTCCCGTTCCTTCCGATGGAGAAAGCAGCAAGTGCACAGGTAGCTTTAAAGCGGGGGCCAGCCTTTTAACCATGGGCAATGTAAGAGCCAGCTTGCCTTCCAATACACTGTTTACTCGAGATAAAGAGCCAATAAAAGGAACAAGATCAGCAGGTGATAGACTTTGCTGATCCATCCGAAAGCGAATCATTGCCAGGGGAGTAGCCTGCGGTATGGGGTGTACCTTCTCCTCATAATGCTCAACAAGGATGGCGAGCAATTCAGCTTCATCGCCTTCTGGAGTACCAGCTTCAGAAAGAAAAATATCCCCCAGACGAGCAAGAGCTTCTCTGTACTCAGCTTCGGTTTTGATCAGTTTGGGCGTCATACTAGATCGTCTCCGCGTTCACTTTATCATATTCGGCATGCGTCCCGGGGTGCGATTCAAAGTGGAGCGTTTAAAGATCAACCTATAACAGGAAGTTGGAAAAATCGTGTTAGAAACCTGGTGTCCTGGAGTCTTTGTGGTTAAGCAAGCCTGATCTTCTTCCTCCGTTTCCCGCTTTCTGTCTATTCCCCTCCCGCGTCGCGGTCGTCGCGCCGTAGCGAACGTTGCGTTAAAAAAGTTCCTCATATCTCCACACCTCAACGGGTTGCTCTACGAGTTCCGTATTTAAGGTCGCGACGGGGGAAAGGACAAAAGGGAAATAGCGAATTCCCTTTTACGCGCTTGGGATGAGGATTTTTTCACCACCAAGACACGAAGACACCAAGTTTCGGATGGGAATCCATTAGCTTGTGCGTTTGGAAAGTTGACCATCTGCACCACTATCAATCGCACCCTGCGTCCCGACAAACCTAATATACA
>JBGGNE010000302.1:0-3824 GCA_041287705.1 Methylacidiphilales bacterium
CGCAGCATCGCCTTGACGTCGTGCACTTCTGTCAGCAAGGAGATCATGGGGAACATGACGCGGATCTTACCGTAGGTGGATGCTCGCAGGATGGCCCGCAACTGGGTGCGCAGAATCTCGGGGCGATCCAGGCCGATGCGCACACCGCGCTCGCCAAGGAACGGATTGTCCTCGCGAGGAATGGGCATGTAGGCCAGCGGCTTGTCCCCGCCCACATCCAGCGTGCGGATGATGAGCGGATGCTCAGGGCCAACTGCCTGGGCAATAGCGCGATACGACTCAAACTGCTCATCCTCAGTAGGAGCGGAAGAGCGCTCCATGAACAGAAACTCGCTGCGCAGAAGCCCAACGCCTTCGCCGCCCAGCCCTGCGATTTCCATCGCGTCCTTCAGTCCGCCAATGTTGGCCACAACCTCGATACGTGTACCGTCCAGGGTAATGGCCGGCTCCCGGGCTTTCGCAAGGTTCTCCTTCCGGCGCACTTCTGTCAGTTCCTGGGCGCGGCGTATGCGGCGCACTTCATCTGCTGAGGGATTGAGGCGGAGCGTGCCTTTACCGCCGTCCAGGATAACGGAGGTGCCATTGGGGATATCCAGCGCACCCGGCTCGGTACCGGCCAGAGCGGGGATGCCCAGCGATCTTGCCAAAATAGCAACGTGCGACGTGGCGCCGCCGCGAATGGTGCAGAAGCCCATGACGCGGGTGCGATCCATAGCGGCAGTATCGGAAGGGGCGAGGTCTTCGGCGATGAGTACGGCATCGGCAGGATATTGGGGCGACTGAGGAAAAATGCCGGTGAGCAGTTGCAGCACGCGCTGGCCTACGTCGCGCAGATCATTGGCGCGCTGAGCCAGAAGCTCATTACGGAGAGAAGCAAGTCGCTGCGAGTGCGAACGGATAGCCTGTTTCCAGGCGTATGCCGCGCTTTTACCTTTCGCGATACCAGATTCAACCATCTCCAGCAGATCGGGATCTTCCAAAAGCTCCTGGTGTGCGGCGAAGATCGCGGCTTTGGCTGAATCAGCCTTTGCATGCAGCTGAGCCCGCAGCGCTTCCAGCTGACCGGCCGCATCGTCCAGAGCGTCCTGAAGCCGGCGGCGTTCTTTTTCCACGCTTTCGCCCACTTCAACAACGTCGATCTCCTGATGGCGGATCTGGAAGACCTGACCCACGGCAAGACCCGGCGAAGCTGAGACACCTGTGATGACATTGGGATCCGCGGACTTACGGCGCGGCGCCGGAGCCGACTGGGCGGAAACTTCGGTAGTGGCAGGTGCGGGCGCCGGTGCGCAGCCTTCGTCGCCACAGCCCGCTGAGATGACTTCGCTCAGCCTGGCAATGGCCTCGCGGGCGTCGGAGCCTTCAGCGATGATCTGAAGTCTGTCACCGCGCGCTGCCTCCAGAGACATGATCGATGTCAGGCTTTTGGCATTAGCCTGGCGGTCACCTATCTGCAGTTTGATTGAGCTCTTGAAATTCTTCGCCAGATTGGCAATGACGGCCGATGGGCGTGCATGCAGACCTGTTGGGTTGGGAATCACAATCGGATCCGAGGTGACTCCGCTTGACGACGAGGTGGACGACATCGCGGAGACCCCGGCTCCAGCTCCAGCCTTCAGGTTCTGATCAGCGGATCCGGCCAGTTCCAGCGTGAGGAAGTCTGACTCACCTGCGATAACCATGCCGCTGGAGCGATTCCATACGGCGATACGCTCGCTGTTGGTGATGACGATCTGGGTCAGCAGGCTCTTGGCATGCGTGGCCAGGAAGTCGAGGTCGAACTCAATAAGAGGGTCGCCGGCGCTGACGGAGGCGCCTCGTTTTACTTTGGGTGTGAAGCCCTGGCCACGAAGTTTCACTGTGTCCAGGCCGATATGCATGAGCACTTCGATGCCCTCCGGGCTCAGGACGGTTACGGCATGGCCGGCAGGGTGCAGCGTGGCGATTTTTCCGTCGCAGGGCGCTACCAGGCAGGCATTTGTGGGATCTATCGAGAGGCCGTCACCAACCATTTTCTTGGCGAAGACCGGATCTGGGATTTGCTCCAGCGTATAGACTTGACCGCTGAGAGGAGCCAGAAGCCGCAGGGTGTGGGGTATGGCCATAGCTACGTTTCTCCTGTTACTCTACTCCAGAAATGAGATGTCAACGAATTTTTTGTTGTAATGGATTCAACCGGAACATGAACCGTAATCACGCGGGGATTGCCTGCCGTGGCATTGAGCGCTAAGGTTTACATCTCCATCATTCGCCATGTCTCAATCACCCTCCCTTTCCATGCTTCGGCGCCCGCGCCGCAACCGTTTATTTCCCGCCCTGCGCGAAATGGTTCAGGAGACATGGCTGCGTGCTTCAGATCTGATTCAGCCGCTCTTTGTGAAGGCGGGCACGGGCGATGCCGTGGAGATTGGGAGCATGCCTGGACAGTATCGCTGGACAAGGGACGGGCTGTTGCGCGAAGCGGAAAAGCTTTGCGCCGCCGGGGTCAGGGGAATCGCGCTTTTTCCCCAGGTGGATGCGGCGCTTAAGGATCCTGAGGGAAGCTATGCCGAGCGTGAAGACGCATGGCCTCTCGAGGTGATTGCCGCTTTGCGCCGCGAGGTGCCGGATCTTATTGTCATCGCGGATGTCGCTCTGGATCCCTACACAAGCCATGGGCATGACGGAATTCTGGATGCTTCGGGCGGTGTGGAGAACGACCGTACGGTGCTGGCGCTGGCCAGGCTGGCGGTGCTTCAGGCGCAGGCTGGCGCGCAGATTGTGGCGCCCAGCGACATGATGGACGGACGCATTCAGGCGATCCGCGAAGAGCTGGATCGCAAGGCGCTGACACACACGGGAATCATGGCCTACGCGGCGAAATTTGCCAGCAGCTACTACGGGCCTTTCCGCGATGCGGTGGGAAGCGCGACCGCCGCGGGAACTCCCTATCTGGACAAGCGGACCTATCAGCTGAACCCCGCCAACGCCCGCGAGGCATTGCTCGAAACCCTCCTGGATGAACAGGAAGGCGCTGATATCCTTATGGTGAAACCTGCCGGGCTCTATCTGGATATCATTCAGCGGGTGCGCCAGAGCACACTGCTGCCGCTGGCGGCCTATCAGATCTCCGGTGAATACGCGCAGATTCATGCCGCGGCGCGTTGCGGATGGCTGGATCTGGAGCGGGCACGTGATGAATCGCTGCTGGCCATAAAGCGCGCCGGGGCGGATATGATTCTTACCTACTTTGCGGGTGAGGTTGCTGTGGCATTGCGCGGCAAGTAACAGATATACACGTACGGACAGCCGGCACCACTGTATGTCCAGATGTTAGCCTGCCTATTATCACATGCCTCCTTTATCTCTTACGCAGCGCATTGTCATTGGTGTCGTGGGCTCCCTGATGGTGCTGCTGCTGATATCGGGTGCTATTTATGCAGGGATCTATTTTGCCTCCGGCGGTAAGCCGCAGCAGACTGCAGCCGTGCCGGAGGAAGAGAAAGTCGTGCCGCTGGATGCGAAGGATCTGGTGGTGCCGCTGATTCCCGGCGCTCCCTCGGACATGGCCCCTTTTCAGCTGAATCCGGAGCGAGGAGATTCGCTGATTGCGGCTAAGGTAAAGCCAAGTGTGCCTGGGCCGCTGGACCGCAATAAATCGGTAATCATTGCCCTGCTGGACCGCGAAAACGGACCGGGTGCCCGAATAGAGTCAGAACTGGCCAAGGCGTTACGCGGCAAAGCCCTCAGGCAGGATGCCAGTGGCGGCTTTACCGTGAAGCGGTACACGCTGCCGCAACAGAGGGAGGCCGCCGTCGAGATGATTCGCCAGGTGGTGAAGGATG
>JBGGNE010000303.1:0-2872 GCA_041287705.1 Methylacidiphilales bacterium
GCTGCCGGTGCGGGCGATGGTGCTGCTGCAGGTGCCGGTGATGAGGCAGCGGATGGCTCACCAGCCGGAGCGGATGGCTGTGCTGAAGGCTGAGCAGGTGCAGGGGCATTCCCGGCAGGTGTTGCCCTGGAGCTACTCGCCGCCGCAGGAATATGCGACGTCGAAGTAGAGCCCGGAGATCCTGCCTTGATCTGAATCGCCACCTTACTGATGCCCGCATTGCGGACCTGGTCCAGGATGCTCACCACGTCGCCGTGGCTGGCTTCCTTGTCCCCGGCGATGTAGATACGTAGTTCATCGCCTTTATCCTTTTTCAGTTGCTCCAGTTTGCCCGCAAGTGCTTCGCGGGGAATCGTGTCCTTGTCCACCAGCAGCGTGCCCAGCTTATCCACGGTGATGGTGACCGGCTTTTTGGTGTCGTCCGGCGTGCTGGATGTGGACGACGCAATCGGCAGGTTCACATTCAGGCCGTGCAGCTGAATCATGTTCAGGCTCACCAGCATAAAGCAGGCGAGCAGAAAGAACATGATGTCGATCAGCGGGATGATTTCGATGCGGGTCTTCTTATGCGGCAGCGGCGAATGCAGTTTCATTAGCGTGCTCCTTATTGTTGTGGCTGGCGGACTTGGATGCGCTGCTTCCGGAGTTATTCTTCGAGCGAAGGGTTTCCGCATTCTTCAGCAGGCGGGATTCAGCGGCCTTGAAGAGCAGTTCCAGGTTGGTTCCGGCTGTCTGGAGCTCAAATTGCAGCTTGGCGACTCGGGCCGTAAAGTAATTGTACGGCAGCAAGCAGAGAATCGCGATGGTAAGACCCGCAGCCGTGGCGATGAGCGCTTCGGCAATACCGCCGCTTACCTTGGTTGCGGCAAGCTGTTCATCCCCAACGAAATGGAAGGAATGCATGATACCGGTAACCGTGCCTAGCAAACCCAGTAAAGGCGCCAGAGTTACTATAGTATCCAATATGGCCAAGCCCTTGCCGGCGCGCTCAATTTCCGTTCCGGCTGCCACCTGGAAGGCACCTTCCAGCGATGCGTGGTGATGGTTCAGTCCATGGTAAATGCTGCGCAGAACGGGATCACGAGAGGATCCGGCCAGGCTGGATGCGGCGGGTACATCCCCTTGCTCAATGGCCTCATAGACGGCATCAAGTTTCTTGTGATCGCGGCTGAGTGACTGGCCGGACCACCAGACAACACGCTCTACCACGACGCCAACGGCGACAAGGGAGGTGATAAGGATGGGCCACATGATGGGGCCGCCCTTGATAAATGTATCAACAACAATGTTGTTGCCGGATGTGGCTGCAGCGGAAGCAAGAATATCTGAAATCATATAGAAGAGAGTGTGTTAGGGAGTTTGTGGGTGAAGGAAGTCAAAGAAGAGAAAGGGCAGGAAATGGACACGATGAAATGAATGAACGAAACTGAGGCAAAGTCATGTTGTTTTGCATAATTCTGTTACTCAAAAACAGTTACGGAGGAGAGCGTCAGAGAGACAATTTATGCCAACAGGCCTTTGCCGTTTGCCCCAAGCAGGTGAGTCCGTGCGCCTGGGTCAATAAGTTGTTTACGCTCCACCCACTGGTTCGTTTGGGAAGCTTCAGGGTTGTTGCCTTTACGTAACAGCGGCAGAACAAGCTCCGAGAAGCGGTAGGCTTCTTCCAGCAGCGGGTAGCCTGAGAGGATAAATACATCGAAGCCGTAGGACTCATACTCGCGAATACGGGCGGCGACAGTTTCCGGATCACCCACGATGGCGGTGCCGGGTCCAATGCGGGTTAGGCCGATGCCCGCCCAGATGTCCGGGTAAACTTCCAGGGCGCGGGCATCTTTGGGGAGTTCTCCGTTGCGGAAGGAGAGGGCCGACATGCGCTCCTGACCGGTGGATTTGCTGAGCTCCGCAATGCGGCGTGTGTTGTCCACCGTGTCCTTGTCGATGCGATCGTACAGGTATTGCGCGGCGGCCCATGCTTCTTCGTTCGTTTCGCGCACGATGACGTAGATGCGAAGACCGAAGCGCAGTTTGCGACCCTGAGCAGCGGCCAGAGCCTGCACTTCCCGGATCTTTTCGCCCGCCTGTGGAGGTGGCTCACCCCAGGTCAGGTAGGTATCGACATGCTTTGCAGCAACGGCCAGCGCGGCGGGGGAAGATCCACCAAAATAGAGTTCCGGACGGGGCTGCTGATAAGGTTTGAGGGCCAGGCGGGCGCCCTTCAACTTGACGTATTTGCCATCAAAATCGACCGTTTCGCCCGTGATAAGCCGTTTCCACACGCCCCAGTATTCGTCGGCATAGGCATAGCGCTCTTCATTGCTGAGGAAGATGCCGTGTCCGCGGCTCTGAAACTCGCTGCCGTTCACAACGTTGATGATGAGCCTTCCCTTCGAGAACTGGTCGAAGGTCGCTGCCTGCTGCGCCAGGAGAAGCGGGGAAGTTTCGCCGGGATGCTGGGCGATAATGAACTTGATGCGCTCTGTGGCAGCGGCCATGAAGCTGGAGAACGTCCAGAGATCGTGGCCACCAGCGCCGCCTGCCACCAGGGTGCCATCCAGCCCAACGTGCTCGATGGTGGTGGCGAGCTGGCGCAGATAGCTGGGATGCGCGGCGCGGCGCCATTCGGGACGCCAGGGAAAGCGTCCGTCGGACGGAACGAGGTACCAGTGAAGTTCCATAAAGTTAAGTCAAAGTTAGATAGCCGTTATGTAACAAAAGTTATCTTAAGAGGTGTCCGCATCAGAACGTGAAGCTCACCTTGCCCTGTACCGCGAAGGGCTCGCTTTGCAGAAGGAACGCGGCGGCTTCGCGGATGTCGCTCTGCCAGTTGCGCTGATCGGTGACGTTCAGGAAATCGATCTGGGCGCGCCAGTTG
>JBGGNE010000304.1:0-4273 GCA_041287705.1 Methylacidiphilales bacterium
GCTTTCCTGCTTTCCTGCTTTCCTGCTTTCCTGCTTTCCTGCTTTCCTGCTTTCCTGCTTTCCTGCTTTCCTGCTTTCCTGCTTTCCTGCTTTCCTGCTTTCCTACCAAAATTAACGCACGGGAGAGGGCAAACCATGTGGCGCCTACATCCTCAGGCTTCCCGCCGCCTCTCAGCCGTCTCTACACTGTCGCCACGACGGGAAAACCGCACTGCTCGATAGCCTCGGGATCATTGTCTTCCCCGATATCCGAGGCCAGAGTTTCGCCGGAGAGCCAGTCATAGTGCGGCAATTGCAGCAGCTCGGTGAAAAGCTGGGCGCTTTCCGTCGCGTCGTCGTCAAAGCCGGAGCCGGTTGGGGCGAAAAGCTGCGCAAGAAGAGGCTCGGGATTGCCTTTGCCGCTGGTCACCTTCTTCACGAATGCGCGGAAGTATTCCTTCGAAAGCTGGCTGGCATCGGCCTCGAAGTCGTCATTCCAGCTACAGGTGTAGGTGCAGGCAATCTTCGGGCCGTCCATAATAGAGAAAGTTCCAGCCATGATCGCTGGCCATCGAGTAATGGACAAGCAAACCGGTGTTGGCGTAGGTCACCTCCGGACTGGGTTGAAAAGTCACTTCCTTGGGGCAGAACGTCACCCAGCCATTGGAAGGCGCCAGCACGTAACCGTGCAACTTCGCCCGCTTAAGCAGATCAACTGCATCCTGAGCCGATGAGGACCGCAGGTGGTAGCTCTCGCTGAATTCACTCATAATAGGAAACGATCGACTGATCGATTGAGATTAGACTGATGCTGCAGACGTTGACACCGAAGCGGGGGCAGTATTGCCCGCAACTGTGCCAAAGCGCAAGCCATCCACAAGCAGAGCAACCATGCGCCTTGCCTGGGCAACGTCCCCCTCGCTTGCGGGTGCGGCCAGCCTGGTTCCCGCAAGCAGCAGTTCCTTAGCCTCAACATCCGGGCGAATGACGCCGGCAGACTTGGCGGCATCCAACAGATTTTGCATGACCGGCGCCAGACTGCTCAGAAAATAATCCGGCAGCGACTGATACGCGGGATTGCCCGAGTGCAGCGCCGGTCCCAGCCCGCGCTTTGTCTTCACCAGATCCACCAGACGCTGCATCCACAAAGCAAGGGCCTCGCCCGGCGCATCCCTGTGCTTGTCCGCGAGCATCTGCCCGGCCTGCATGCAATCATCTATCTCCTGGCGAACAACCGCCTTGATCAGGTCCGAGCGCTCGGGGAAATGACGGTACATCGTTCCGATTCCCACGCCGGCCTTTTCCGCGATCTCGCGCACGGGCGCATCTACTCCGGATTCCTCAAAGACAATCAGCGCGGCGCGCAGAAGAGAATCCAGGTTTCGCTGGGCATCAATGCGCACCAGCCGATTCGAAGGGCGTGGAATATCCTGCGGCTGCGGCTCGGCCACCTTTTTCGCTTTGCCTTTCATGTGCTCACCTTGACAAGTGGAACTATGTTCCGCATATTCGGAACCGTGTTCCGTATTTTTAACAAACCCAAAGGAGCCTCCCATGGGGCGATTTTGACCGGAACATTAAGGAGATCAACATGCACTACCGTACTTTAGGCCGAACCGGAATCAAAGTCAGTCCATTTTGCCTGGGCGCCATGATGTTTGGAAAACTGGCCAACGCCGACCATGAAGAATGCATCCGTATGATTCATCAGTCGCTCGACTTTGGGATCAACTTTATCGATACAGCCGATGCCTACAGCCGGGGGGAATCCGAGGAGATTGTAGGCAAAGCGCTGAAAGGGAAACGGGATCGCATCGTCATCAGCACCAAGGTGAAGCATCCGATGAGCGACGATCCCAATGAACAGGGCAGTTCGCGCCGCTGGCTCATGACCGCGGTGGAAGGCTCGCTTCGACGCCTGCAGACCGACTACATCGACCTGTACCAGATTCATCGCCCCACGCCGGAAACCGATATTGAGGAAGCTCTTTCGACACTTACCGACCTGATGCGGGCGGGTAAAGTCCGCGCCATCGGCACGTCTACTTTTCCGGCCAGCGACATCGTAGAAGCCCAGTGGGTTGCCGAAAAGCGCTGCCTTTCCCGGTTCCGTATCGAGCAGCAACCCTACTCCATCCTGAACCGAGGCATTGAGCGCGAGGTTCTCCCCACCTGCGCTCGCTACGGCATGGGAGTTTCCGCATGGAGTCCGCTGGCGAAGGGCCTGCTTACCGGCAAGTACCGCAAAGGGCAGAAGCAGCCTGACTCCTTACGCACGAAATACTTCCCCAAAGCGATGTCCGACGAGCGCACTCTGGATGTCATCGAGCAGCTCATTCCCCTTGCGCAGAGCGCCGGCCTGTCCCTCCTCCACATGTCGCTCGCCTTCGTGATTGCTCACCCCGCCATTACCTCCGCCATCATCGGTCCCCGCACCCGGGAGCAGCTCGACGATCTGCTTGCCGCCGCAAACGCCACCATGAGCGATGATCTTCTGGATCAGATCGACAAAATCGTCCCGCCAGGCACCGACATAGCCCTTCTCGAAGCCTCCGCCTACACACCTCCGTCCATCTCAGAGCCAACCCTGCGCCGCCGCCCAATAGCCGAGCGCTACTGCCTGGCAGCTTTAAATCGCCAACCTGCGATTGCGTAGTTACGTCTCTTCCTTTGTCCCCTCTTTGTGTCTTCGTGTCTTGGTGGTTAAAAAATCTGAATGTAGAGATTCTTCCCCACGAAGACACGAAGTAATATTGTATGTGACCGACCGAGCCAGTGCCAAAAGGCCTACGCTACTGCGGCAGGCGTTGGCGGAGTAGTGGCGTTGGGCGGTTTGCGGGTACCGCTCTGCCAGGGCCAGCGGGTGCTCCAGCCGATGCGGGTCCACAGGATATCCATGACCAGCGTGGCAAGGGCGAACCAGAGCAGCAGCGGGCGGATATCCACGGAACCGGGGTCGCGGGGTGAGCTCCAGATCTCCGAGAGCTCCAGGCGCTGCTGGCCGCCGCTGAGCGTTGCGGTGTTCTGCAGCTCCACAATGCGGGCGCGGTCCACGGCCCACTCCGGGTTGCTGCCGGAGACGATCGGGCCGAAGGGGATGGCTTCCTTCTCAATGAGAACAGAGCCGCGGACTACCGAGCTGGGCGTCAGGTTCACCTTGGCCTCGTAGCGGCCGGGGGCGATACGCTGCCACACGTGCTCCTGGCCCTGCTTGCCCGTGCCTTCGGACAAGAGCAGCTTCGGCGGGTGCAGCGCTATTTTAGATTCCCAGGTCTGGCCGTAGTAGAACTCAATGGTCATCTCGGTGCCGTCCACGCGCGTTTTCAGCTGGGTGCCGGGCGGCATCTCCTGGCCGACGGTCCAGCGTGTGATGGTCTGCAGGAAGTCTCCGTAGCCCTTCCAGTCGCGCACCAGTGTGGAGAACTCGCCGGAAATGGGGAACAGCACAGCGGCCGTACGACCCGCGCCACGCGGCCAGAAGCTTACCAGCGGAGCCTTGTATTCATCGACAGAAGCTACGCCGCCCGTGGCCTTGGGCCGCAGATAACTGAGGTTATAGCCATCCACCTGGGGCAGCCACTCGGTGGTGCCGGAGGCAATGGTGAGCCAGCCCTGGTTCGGCTGCACCTTCGTCTTATCTTCGATGAAGGCAGATCGCGCCACGGCCACCACCTCCTGAGAAAAGATCGCGGGCAGATCGGCCGAATCCTTGCTGTAGAACATACGTCCGCCGCCGCGCTTGGCCACATCCTCCAGAAACAGCGCGTCGCTGTCCGCCGGGGTGCCCATGCCGATGACGCTGACTGTGATGCCTTTCTTGCGCATCTCCGCCAGCATGTTAATGTAGTCGCCCGGTTCCTCGGCATCCGCCGCGTCGGCAAAGAGAATGACGTGGCGCGTGCCGGAGGTCGCTTTGTCGAGCGTATCATACGCCGCCTTCAGCCCCGTGTAGCAGTAGATACCGCCGCCGCCGACGGCCAGACGCCGCACCTTGCTGGCCAGGTCCGCGCGCTCCGGTCCCACCTTCTTCAGGTTAAAGATCCACTCCGGCATGCTGTCCACCGCGATAACCGTGCACCAGTCGTTCGGCCCCAGCAGCTCGATGGATTTGGCCGCGCCTTCCGCCGCCAGATTGATCTTCATCATGCCCGCCATGCCGGGGACGCTTGCGCCCATTGAGCCCGATTTGTCGATAACAATGGCCACCGCCGCGCTCAGCTTCATGTGATCTTCGCGCAGTTCCATGGAAACCGGCAGCAATTGATCCACCGCCGACCCAAAGTAACCGCCCGAG
>JBGGNE010000305.1:0-3981 GCA_041287705.1 Methylacidiphilales bacterium
CTTTATACTGCGCCGATTTTGGGAAGCGGGCGAGGCGGGATTGAGGGAGTTTATTAGAATAATAATCGACCGAAAGCCCAACGCTGCACGAACCCAAAAGCGGCCAGTATAAAGGCTAAATAACGACTATGATTGGTCTAATTTGGTATAAATGCTGGGTCGCTTTTGGGCGCTGGCCGCGTTGCGAATTCGGTCATGCATTATTCTCATGAACTTCCTCTGCCGCGCCTTGCCTGGACATCAAAAGCAACGCCACCTTTCCTCCCCATTAACTCTGCAAAATGGTCCGCGATCACAGGCAAATCACAGGTCTGACCCTATTTCTCTTCCGCCTTCTCCTTTGCTTTCCACTCCAGCACCTGCCCGTCGGCCAGAAGCCGTTCCCGCAACAGCGGGTAGGGAAGTTCCTGGATCGCGACCTTTTTGTCGATAGCGAGACAGGCTGCTGTAGCCGAGGACTGGCCAAGGACCATGAAGACGGGCTCCATCCTTATGGTTCCATAGGCCGCATGTGTGGCGGAGGAGCAGACGGGGACGAGCAGATTTTCGCACTCACCGCGTTTGGGGACGATGGAGCGGTAGCTGATTCCAAAGGGTCCGGGAATATGCACAAACATGCCGCCCTCGCTGCAGACGTAGCCTTCGGGCGAGACGAAAAGCTTAATTGCGTGGGAGTCCATGTGATAGGATCCCAGTCCAACGGAATCCTCGGATTTCTCCTTGCCCATTGCGGTGTTTTCCGTAATCACATAGTCGCTCGTCATGCGGCGTGCTTCGCGAATGTAGAGCTGAAACGGCCAGTGCCCGTTATCGGTAAACTCATCTGCGGCCAGGCCCCAGCCACTATGCGCCTTGCGTATGGCTTCGGGAATGCGTGGGTGATTCTGCATCGTCCAGATAAACCCGCGGATCCACAGCTCGTGCTCCTTGGCAATGCGCTCGCGGGTGGCGTAATCGGCCTCGGGGTAGTCCCAGTTCATCCCCACGTAGTCGGTGGAGATGTAGCCGTTATTGTTGGTATCCGTCTTGAGATTAGGGAGGGTGTCCGGCCGGAAGAGCTTCTCCTTTGTTCCTCCGCCCGCTTCGATAAAGCGGAAGAGAAACTCGTAGTTCTTCTCGTCATAACCCGCCGGCTTTTCAAATGGCACGAGGTTTTTGGGCTCCTTCGTCATGCAGAGCCGGTAATTGTAGGCCTGCACGCCACGATCGGCGTCGCCCACCTTGCCGCCCCAGTCGGGGTAAACGCGCGGCAGCAGCCCGCTCCTGGGATCGCCCTTTACGACGTATGGGTCAATGTTCTCCGGAAAGCGGCCGGGTGCCGGTTTGGGGCGGATTCCGTTAATCGTCTCTTTGTACCGCGCGTTGCCGTCGCGTCCCACCACATAGGTGACACCGGCGGCGGCCATCAGGTCGCCCTCGTAAGTGGCGTCGATAAACATCCTGGCCTCGAAAGTTCGGCCTGATTCCATCGTGATGCTCACAATCTGCTGTCCTGACTTTTTCACGCCGTTTTTGCGATCCAGCCGCTCACCGCGAACGACGGTTACCTTGGCATCGGCGGTCATGCGATCGAAAAGCTTCTCCGCCACGGAAGGCTCGACAATCCACAGGGTGTGATCGTCATCTGCAAGTGGGGGATGCTGTCCGGGCAGCTTGCGTTTCTTCTCCCACTTCCAGTTGGCCTCATCCTGATAGTGCTCCCAGACCTGATGAAAATATTCGCGTCCCAGCCCGCCGATGGTCGCAGGATTGCCGACATCCACCCAGCCGAGGCCGCCGCTTGTCATCCCGCCCAAATGTTTACCGGGCTCGATAAGGGCCACCGTTTTGCCCATACGCCTTGCCTGCACAGCCGCCATCACCCCGCCGCTGTTGCCTCCATATACAACGATATCGAAGGTTTCCGCAGTCCAGCCGGAGGAAGCGCACAGCATCATAGCCATCCACGGCAGTCGCGGGAGCATTCTGTTAAAGAATCCGACGGGCAGGGAAAAGATGTTCTGAGTCATAAGCTGAGAAGGCTGCATTGGCTGATTCCTGTCTTTCATCTCTCTATAGAAGAGATGGTGAAGCCGGAGTGTTTATAACCTTTCTCCGTCAGGAATGCCAGTGGTATTGCGTCTATTGTAAGGGCAAGGTCAATCGCGGGCCGGAATTGCAGCGGTCCAGAGAAGAATTATTCGTTCCCTGGACTCCGGGACATTGAGAGTGGGGGCCGCTCGAAGTGCCGATTTGACAACGTAGCAGGTGCAGACGAAGCAAGCTTCGCGGTATTAGACCGGCAGTACATCCTTCTCCAGAAAAGATGGGCGCTGAGAGCGTATCGTCGCGATCATTTCCATGGATGTGGATCGCGTTTCACTCATCCAATAACTTCGATCTCTTGCGGGCAGGTGCTTCTGGCGTCTGCCGAAGACGAAGATTTATTGTTCTGGCGAAATCCCTCAGAGGCTTCTGAAAAAAGCTCGGTGTTAATGCAATGTATGCGATTTTATTGACAAGAAGCACCAACCATCATATAGCAAATGCTGTATGATGGCGTTACCGCTTACTTATTGCTATATTTCAAGATCACGCAAATTCTGCTCATCTCTTCGGGGAAAAGCGTTTGCGGGGCTTATCGCAGTTGTGCTGGGTTTAACTCTACAGCCGTCGCTTCTGGGGCAGACTACAGCGCCTGCGGAAAATCTTGTGCCCAATGGCGGATTTGAGGAGAAGGACCCCAGCGGCGCTCCTGTAGCATGGGGCAAGGGAGATCCGGAGAAGGGTCTGTCCTGGCAGGAGGAAGCAGGTGAGCACTTTATGCGCCTGGTTTCGCAGGATCCCGGCAAGGCCCAGATGCTGTACCGGGTGGTGCCGCTTCCAGCGGGGCTCAAGGGTATGGAAGTGACGTTCCGTTATCGCACTGCCAGTGTGGTCAAGGGCGACAAGCCGCCGGGGGATGCGCGGGCCATCATGCATTATCAGCAGGCGGGCGGTAAGAAGATTGAGCCCGCACCGCCGGCGATCACCTTCTCTCCCAACAAGAAGGAATGGACAGAAGTGACGAAACGTTTCCTTGTGCCCGCGGGCGCCACCGCACTGGAGATGATGCCTGGGTTGTGGAATGTGAAGTCCGGCACGCTGGACATTGCGGAGATTCGCGTAAAGCCGATGACCGACACGGAAGTGGCGGCGATGCTCAAGGCGAAGGACGACGAGAAAGCCCTTCAGGAGAAGCGGGAGGCCATCATTGCGAAGGAAATGACACTTCCCTCCAAGTCGGTGGAGCTGAAAGTTTCCGGCAACAAGGTGCTAGGCCCCGACGGTAAGCCGGTGTGGCTTCAGGGTCTGTGCGTGGATAGCATGGAGTGGTCCTACGGCGAGCGTGTTCAGTGGTCTCTGCACGTCGCCATTGATGAATGGAAATCCAACGCCATCCGTCTGCCGGTCAGCCGCAAATTCTGGTTTGGAAAAGCCCCGTACCAAAAGCCGGGCAGCGAAGAAGAGTACAGGAAGAAGGTGGACGAAGCCGTTAAACTTGTCTCCACCAAAGGCGGCTGGCTGGTGCTGGATCTGCACGGCTTTGGCGCGCCGACGGAGGGCGATCTGGCCTTCTGGAAAGACGCCGCAGCTCGCTATAAGAATAATCCCGCGGTCATTTTCGAGCTTTTTAACGAGCCGCATGGCATCTCGTGGAAGATCTGGCGCGACGGCGGCAATGTTAAAAGTCCGGAAAACGTCAGCACCGACGTCAACCCTTCCGAGAACTCACTGAAGCTGGACAGGGATATCGCTATCGGCATGCAGACGTTGATCAACGCTGTACGCGAAACCGGTGCCAAAAACATCATCATTGCCGGCGGCGTGGACTGGGGCTACGACCTGACGGGTGTCGTCAATGCGCCGCTGAACGATCCCAGTGGCAACGGCATCATCTACTCCAGCCACATCTATCCCTGGAAGAAAGACTGGCAGCCTAAAGTGCTGGACGCCGCCGCC
>JBGGNE010000306.1:0-21053 GCA_041287705.1 Methylacidiphilales bacterium
CAGTCTTTGTACCAATTAACGTCTGCGAATGGTCTAATTCAGGAGACATTTATCCCTGTTCTCCGATTTTCTATTTTTCTCCTTTTTCCAGTAAAACTGAATACGGAATGCTGACCATTATGAGGTAGCTCGCATCTTATAATTGCACCTTCAGCCACATTTCTTTGCAGCTACAGCCGAATCGATACCCAACGGCCGCCAAGGCGCAACGACTACGACGGTCTTTCGTCACTCACGCATTTTCCCTTTCTTTTCGGCGCGATTCCCATTCTACTCATGGGGCACCATGCCGCCGCCTTCTGACTCTCAGCGCCAGCTCTCCGGGGCGCACGCTCCGCTTCTTCTGGATGATCCAGATGCGGCGTGGATTGTGACGCAGGGTAAAGTCGACGTGTTTGTCGTTCAGGTGAAACGCGGGAAGGCCTCTGGCGCGCGGCGTCACCTGTACCGTGCTGAGGTGGGCGATACGCTGATGGGCGTCAACCAGCTCTCGGCGGGGCACGATCTGGGCCTTCTGGCCGTGGGCACGGAAGGCACGGAGCTGAAGAAACGCGAGCTGGCCGCGATGCGCGAGAACGCCAAGGATAACCCGGTCTATCTGGAAGCCGCGGCCTGGCTGATTGATTCGCATATTGCCCAGCTGTGCGGTGCTCTGTCGCCCTGGCGCAAGGTGAAGTTCCACAAGCAGCTGCGCGCCGGCGACTCGGCTACCATGCTGCCGCGGCAGAACTTTACGGCGCATCAGCACGTGGTATGGGCACGCATTCATCAGGGCCGGGCGTGTCTGGCAGGCGTGCCCTCTATCGCCCTGTCGCAGAACGAGACGATTCCTCTGTGCCAGGATATGTGGGTGGAGACCACTTCGCGCTGCCACGTCAGCGTGCTGGCCACCCCGGAGTACATGGAGACAGATCCGGAGTGGAAAGGCCTGTCGGAGTTTCACCGCCGCTACTTCGCCCTTATCGATCACTTTCTGGATCAGGAGCAGATCATCCAGCAGAAGCAGCGCGACCGCAGTCTCTCGCTGGATAAGTTCGCTTTCACGCTCATCCTGGGGCGCCTGGCCTCTGTGCATACCGGCAATATGCCCACGGCCTACGCGACGCGCTTCCCCATCTTTACCGCGCTGACGACGATCGGGCGATACGAGGGGATCAACTTCCTGCCGCCCATTACATGGAATGAAGAGCTGAGCCAGATCGATAAGCTCGCCTCCATCTGTCACGCCAGCCGCGTGCGCTTCCGACGCATTGAGCTTCCCCCGGGCTGGTGGGAGAAAGAGTGCGGCTCCATGCTGCTGTTCTTTCGCAACTCCGGCCGCGTCGTCTCCGCCATCCCTGCATTCGAAGGCTACGAAGTTCATCACCCGGACGGGATGGCCCCTGAGCCGCTGACCCGGGAACTGGCGGAGATGCTGGAGCCACACGCCTATTTCTTTAACCGGCCCTTCCCCGAGAACGATCTGACGGTGCGCCGTCTCATCACCTTCTGCTTCCGGCGGTCATGGTGGGATCTGGCGCGGGCCATGGGGCTGGGCGTGGTTGTCGGGTCGCTGGCCATCTTTACCCCGGCGTTTTCCGATAAATTCACCAACAACCTGGTGGAGATGGCCGCGCTGCCTGCGCTGGTCACCTTCGGCACCATGGTGCTGATGATCGCCCTGGCCATCGGCGCCATCCAGATTGCCCGCGCCCATGCCATGGTCCGCTTCTCTACGCGCACCATCAACCACTTCCAGACCGGGCTGATGGATCGGTTGCTCAACATGCCCATGTCGGTGCTGAAGCGCTTTCCGGTGCACGATCTTGTGAATCGCGCCCAGACGCTGCGTCAGTACACCAGCCTCCTGCACTCGGCCCTGGCTGCGGCGTCCCTGCATATTTCCGCCATCCTGTCCTGCTTTGCCCTGATGCTGTGGCTGGAGTTTCACCTGGCAAAATGGGTGGTGTGCTCCATTCTGGTGTGCGAGGTTGTTCTGCTGGGCAGTCTCTATGCTTCCCTGCGCGTTCGCCGCAAGATGGCGGAGACCCAGCGCGAGGTTCAGGCATTTCTCTTTCAGCTGCTTTCCGCACTGCCCAAGTTCCGGTGCGGCGCGGCCGAGTTTCGTGCTTTTTCCATCTGGGCTGAAAAATGCCGCATGGCAAAGCTGGCGGAGTATCGCGACGGCCAGACGCTCTCGCACATCGCCATTTACGAGGCGGTGCTGCCTTCGCTGTCGCTGTTCATCCTGTTCTTTACCTACGACACCCTGTACCAGCTGGATTTCCGCAGCGTCCCCATCGGGCACTTTGTCGCCATATGCCTCTGCGCCTCCGCGGTGCACGATGCCCTGCATTCCTTCAATCTGCTGATGCTGCGCTTTACCCAGGCCGCCCCGCACCTGGAGCGGCTCTCCCCCTTCCTGGAGCAGCGTCCCGAAACGACGACTAACAATCCCCACCCGGGCATTCTGACAGGCGATATCGAATTCAATCAGGTCGCCTTTCGCTATTACGATAACGGTCCGCTGATTCTCGATCGCGTCAGTTTCCGTGTACAGCCGGGCGAGTTCGTTGCGTTTGTCGGCGCGTCCGGCAGCGGCAAATCCACACTGTTCAACCTGCTGCTCGGCTTCCTGAACCCGGAAACCGGCGCGGTCTATTATGACGGTCAGAACCTCAAGACCGTAGACGCCTCGGCTGTACGCCAGCAGATCGGCAGCGTGCTGGAGACCTCTAACGTCTTCACTGGCACCATCATGTCGAACATTGCGTGCGCCATGCCCGTGACGCCGGTCGAGGCCTGGGAAGCGTTGAACACGGCCGGTATGGAGGAGCAGGTGCGCAGCTTCCCCATGGGTCTGCAGACCTTTGTGACCGAAGGCGGCGCAGTGATCTCGGGCGGCCAGCGCCAGCGCCTTCTGCTGGCACGGGCGCTCGTCACCAAACCCCGCATTCTGCTTCTGGACGACGCCACCAGCGCCGTGGATAACGCCATGCAGAAAGCCGTCATGGCCAAAATCGCCAGCATCGACGCCACCCGCCTCGTGATCGCCCACCGCCTCAACACCGTCCGCGCCGCCGACCGCATCATCGTTCTGGACCAGGGCCGCATCGTCCAAACCGGCAACTACGACGAACTCATGGCTCAGGAAGGCCTCTTCGCCCAAATGGCCAAACGGCAGCTGGTATAAGGCTGCCCGGGGGCATTCTGAGAGCAGGCAAGGCGGGCTGGAGGAAGTGGATGAAAATAAGGCATGACCGAAACCGCAACGCCGTGCGCTCAAACCAACCCTGGAACCTTGCCGCGGCCAAGTTCGGCTGGGCTTTTGGTGAAAGTGGAGTATGGTGTGCAAAAGCGTCGCCGTAGCGGCGTCTTTGTATTCACTACCTTTCATTTGCCTCGTTTATGCCTGATTTTATACCGCTTTCTTCCCAGGCTCAGGACTATGCGGCGCGTCAGAACGATGCGCGGCGCGCGGATGAAAGTGATATTCGGCGGCGCGCTATGGATCTGCGCAAGCGGCAGGCCGACAACCAGAGCAAGGCTTCCACGCAACTGCAGCAGGAGGTGGAGCAGGACGCGGACACGTTCGCTTCGTTTCTGACCGGCGAAAGCGAAGGAACGGACCCGAGCGAAAAGCCCGCCGGCAGCCCGTTTGATGTGCGCGGCAACCAGGAAGACGCGGAGGCGGCGGGCGATATCTTTGCGCAACTGCTGCGGCAATCCGGGCAGGAGTCCGCGGAAGGCAACCAGGGACTGCAGAGCAGCGAGCAGAAAACCTTTGGTGAGGAAGTTTCCGTCCGCCAGAGTACGGGTGAAGGCGAAGCGGACGCCGCGAAGCTCGCGGGCGACGATACAGCTCAACCAGACGAAAGCACGGAGGCTTCACCTTTCTCAAACCCCTTTATGAGCTGGGGCAATACGGGCAGGCAGGAGCTGGAGCCCGCACGTTATGCCCAGAGCAACCATGGCGCACATTTTGCGGAGTCTGCCGGAACGGACAGAGAAACCGACGGAACCGAGGGGGCCTCATCCTCGGAAGGTACCGGCACCGGATCGGATGACGAGATCAGCGGTAAGGGCGGCGATCGCGACAGCCCGGGCGCTTCGGGCTCCGCCTCTCTCTTTGGAATGGACGGCAGTCAGCAACTGGGCGGCGCGCAGGGCAGGGGAGGCTCGGGCGACAGCTCCGGCGGGGGCGGCCAGAGCGGCGGTGGCGGTGGCGACGGCCTGGATCGCGCGGCTCAGGAAGCGGCGGCGCTGAATGTGGCGAGTTTGCAAAGCTCACTTCTCAATGCGATGCAGCGCCCGGGAACCGCGGGCCTCGACGGCATCAACGAGACAGCCGGGGCGGGCAGCGCTCAGGCGGCGGAGCTGATCGAAAAGCTGGGCTCGGAAGTCGTGGAGCGGCTGCTGGTGACCGATCCCGCGCATCAGTCGCGCCAGGAAGTACGCCTGAAGATTCGCGACTCCGTGCTGAAGGATACCGAAGTGCGCGTGTACCGCGACGGCGACGAAGTGCACGTGGAGTTTGTGACGCCCTCCGAGGAATCCGCGCAGACTCTCAGCCAGAACGCGTCCGATCTGGAAACCACATTGCGCGAGCGCCTGGGCGCCAGCGGCGTGGTGATCAAGATCGACAAAACCGACGGGGACGCGGAGGCGTAATGCAGTCTCATTCGGAGTCGGATGCGAATTCCGACGCACATGCGGATGCCAACGCCGGTGGCAACGCCGGCTCCAGTGGCAATGGCGACGCAAATGCGGGCGCGGGCTCATATTCCCAAAGCTGGGATGGCTTTACGCTGCCGGATCCGTCGGAATCCGGAGACCACTGGAAGCGCCTGGAATCCATGGCGCGCGAAGTCAGCGAGGAGTTTCTGGCGGAACTGCCGGAGGATCTGCGCGTGGTATCCGATGAAGTGGGCATCCAGATAGAAGTACGCCCGGAATCGGGCCGCGGTTTCCGGCCGAACCTGCTGGGCGTTTTTCTGGGCCTGAAGCGCGAGGATGCACGGGCCGGGCACAGCGTTATACCGCCGCAGATCTGCCTCTTCGTCGAGAATCTGTGGTGGCAGGCGGGCTACAACGAAGAACGCTTCCGCGACGAAGTGCGCCTGACGCTCTACCACGAGCTCGGCCATTACCTGGGCCTGGACGAAGGGGATCTTATACGGCGCGGTCTGGGTTAAGCTGATCGGAGCTGGAATGCTCTCTATTGCGCGGCACTTCTCATCCTGCAATCTGCTCTCTTGAGTTTGCCGGGCGCTTCTGTATCGTAGATCCCGTCCATGTCCTTCTTTTCTCTCGCTTTTCGCTTACGATTTCTCCTTGTCGTGCCGGTATGGTGTGCCGCGATGTTTGCGGGCACAGTCGCGCTGATCGCTCAGACGGAGCCGCCTGTGCCGCCGGCCGCCACGGCAGCGCCTCCCGCTCCGGGTTCCAAGCTGAATCATCCTCCTTTTGAGCTGCCCGGCAGTTTCAGCGCGGATGTTCAGACCACCCAGGGTTCCACTATTACCAATTCGCGTTTCTTTGCCACCGATGGCAAGATTCGTCTGGAAAGCAAAGTGCGTGACATCTCCGTGATCATGATTGCGGTGTTCAAGGAAAAGAAAGTGATCCTGGTGGTACCGGATAAAACTTCTCCGGAAAAGGGCGTTTATGTGCTGCGCGATCTTACCCCAGCCAACGAGAAAGCGATGGACTTCCGCAGCGCGTGGAATGATCCCAAGGTAACCTGGGAGAGCATGCCCCCCTCCGCGGTAGATGGCGTGGAGTGCGATGTCTATAAGCTGACGCGTCCTTCCCCGCCCACCAAACCCGGCGAAGCAGCCGCGCCCGGTACCACGCACACCCTCTTCCTGAACCCGGCCACAAAGCTGCCGCTCAAGGTCATCATCCAGACGCCCGCCAGCGAAAGCACTCAGCTATGGACCAACGTGGCGGTTGGCCCTCAGCCCGAAGCGCTTTTCGACAAGCCTGCGGGTTATGTCGAAAAGCCCAACTAGCATAGCCTGGTGTAGTGCAGAGCCTGGCTTTCGCAGTCTGCACATGCGGCAGACTGGTGTTTCGTTACTTAGCCGCACTTTCGTGCTTTCTTTGGCGGCCTCAATACTGTGTTGCACACTATATACTACATAGTGTGGCAGTCGTCTTTTTCTTCCCATGATCACCTTTCTTCGCGGCACACTGGCCGAACTGCTTCCCATGCTGGCCATCATTGACGTGAATGGTGTCGGCTATGAGGTGGCAATCCCGCTTTCCACTTACGATCGCCTGAATGCCAGCGCCATGGCGGAGGCGGAGGTGAAGCTGCTGACCCAGCTCGTGATCCGCGAAGACGCACACACGCTCTTCGGCTTTGCCACGGAGGAAGAGCGCAATCTTTTCCGCCTGCTGGTGCATAACGTGACGGGAGTCGGACCCAAGATGGCGCTTGGTATCCTCAGCGGCATTACCGCGGCGGATTTCCGCCAGGCCGTGGTGGCCGAAGACGCGGTGCGCCTCAGCCGTATCAAGGGTGTGGGTAAGAAAACCGCCGAGCGCATCATCATCGAGCTGCGCGACAAAGTCGGCGTCTTCCAGGCCTGGCACGCCGCCGCCACCCAGAAGCCGATCTCCAAGGCCGAGCAAATGGCCAATGACGCACTGCTGGGTCTGCTGGCCCTCGGCTTCAAGCAGGCCGAAGCCAGCAAGGCCGTAGCGGAAGTTCAGAAGAAGAGCCCTGACGCCACGGTAGAAGTGGTGCTGAGGGATGCGCTGCGGTTGCTGGGGTAGCGAGAGTATGCGGGCGTACGTTGCATAAGCTGTCCTCCTCCAACAGGTCGAAAGTACTATATAGTATCTCTTAAGCAACTTCCGTTAAATCCCGTTTGCGATATTAGGACATATATTGTCAACGCAAAAAGCGTAATCTTTCTGTTTCAAAGCATTCGGGGATAGGGGGTTACACGATTTGCATGGAATCATCTTGAGTCGGTTCATATGACTTAAGGCCATCTGCTGTTTTGATGGCAATAGAATATACACATAAGACTGCATCGGTTTTTACTGTATATGCATTGGAAACGCCGCAACAAGTTGTTTGCCGGCTGAGTGCTTTCCCCTTGTTTATGATCGGCGGTGTTACGTATCGCACGAGATGAAATACGCAATTAATAGACACAACTAAAGAAACCACTTGGCAGTTATTCATCTCCATGCCACGATTCCATGGACGAGTCGCTTACGGTACATAGTTAGTGAGACTGTTCGTTCTTCATCGGTGTCAGAATCCCTGCCTGCTGCTAATATTGACCTTTCGTCTCTGGAAATTAGCCTGTATAACTGCATGAACAAACTATTGCATTTGTTTAAGGAAGAATTTAGGAAGTTTCTGCCGCCTGCCCTGTTTTTCTTTGTTTCGCTACATGCAGTAGCGCTTGTTCATGTACTTATGCTCAAGGGATCAGGAATATCTCCTGAATCTTCCTTCTCGATTTTGATGGCAGCCCTTATTCTGGGTAAAGCTGTTCTGCTTGCCGATGCCTTGCCAGTTATCAATCGATTTCCCGATAAACCTCTGATTTACAACGTTGGATGGAAAACACTGATCTATCAGCTTTTAGCCACACTGCTACATTATCTGGAGAGGCTTTTTGAGTTCTCGCGCCACGCGGGCGGAATTGTGGAAGGGAACCGGAAGCTGCTGGAGGAGATCATCTGGCAACATTTCATTGCCATCCAAATAATACTGTTTCTCCTGATTCTGATGTACTGCACGATGCATGAACTCATACGGGTTATCGGTAAAGAAAAAGTAAAGAAGATATTCTTTGGACCTGTGGATACCCAATCCGTATATCAAGCGCCTGCCGGTAACTAAATATAGTCTGGTCATTCCTGTAAAAATTAGGCGCTTATAGTTTGAATTTGCTTCTTGTTTAATTTCCATTTTAGCTCTTCAACTCCTTTCCGGAAATTCCTTATATCTTCATGAGTTCCTCCATCACCCGAGCATGCTTTATCTATAGCCGTATTGGATTGCTGGCACTTGCATCAGCGGGACTTTTTGCGTGTGCACCACTTGCGTCGGTGAAAAAGACGACGCCCACGCTTGCCGCCACCGCTGGAGAAAAGCAAGCTTCTCCCGTACTTCAAACTGCTCGCAGTCATGCACTTGCCGCGCAGAAACTGGTAAGTTCCAATCCCGGACGGTCCCTGGCCGAGAGCATTATCGCTGCCCGGCTCAGCCTGTCCGCGACAAAAAGCCTGAAGGGCCAGCAAGCCTCCGAAGCGATAGCGATCTACAATTTCGCCGTTGCCCGGATGGTGGATGCTATCAACGCATCCAAACTGAAACCGTGGGAAAAGCCGATGGTGCTCAGTGGTCCTGACGGCCCCTTCCTCCTGAGTATGACGAGCGATTCCATCGCAACCTGGAATCCTGCGACGGATAAGCTCCAGACAACGGATGGCATGACCATTGGCGGAACCTATTTCGAGGAACCTGCCCGCATTAAAGGTATTGGCGCGCCGCTTGTCATCACCGGCCCAAGCCGAAAATCTCCTGCATGGGTACCGCTTAAGCACTACGTCCCTGGCACAGCGGTGGCCACGTTCACCGGTAATCAAGCCACCATTCGCATCGTCAATCCCTACCTGACGACAAGCGTACCCATTAACGGCAAAACGCAGGTCGTCGCGGCGGATCTGTCGGCATCCATTGCCGTCAACATCGTCCAGACCCATCCTCAAATGTACGGGCTGCTGGCGCTGCTGAATGCCAGTAAGTACGCCAAAAATGCGCGCCTGGTAATGATGGAGCCGTACCGTCCTGGCGTTCAGCCTCTGATTCTTGTGCATGGGCTCATGGATTCACCGCTAACCTGGGTAAAACAGATTAATGCGCTGAACAGCAATCCCGAGATACGCAAGCGATATCAGATATGGTACTTCCAGTATGGGAGCGCCTCGCCCTATCCCATCCCGGCCGCCATCATGCGCCGCCAGCTGGCCGCCGTTTACCAGAAGTATCCGCAGACTCCTAAAGCATTCGTCATTGGCCACAGCATGGGCGGACTCATTGCGCACATGCTGATATGCGATGCCGGCACACAGTTCTGCAAAAATCTCCTCGGCAAGACCGTGGCGGAACTGAACTTACCTCCGGAGGACGCCCTTATCGGCGAAGCACTTCAATTCAATGCGAGCCCCTATGTCTCCAAAGTGATCTTTGAAGCGGCGCCGCATCGCGGAGCGAATATGGCTTCGGATCCCATTGGTCGCATCGGATCCTCGCTCGTACGCCTGCCGCTGAATATGGTGAAGGCCGGACCGGAGCTGGTAATGGCCGCGAGCAAGATGCATGGCATCCACGTCCTGAAGCGCTTCCCTAACAGCATCGATACTTTCCGTCCTGACGCTCTTGTCATTAAAGAGATGAACAAGCTGCCTCTCAATCCGAGCGTTAAGTACTACTCCATCATCGGCAACGCCGGGCGTTCCGGCCCCAGGGAGCAAAGCACGGACGACGTGGTGCCCTACTGGAGCTCTCACCTCGCCGGAGCGCAATCGGAGAAGATGGTGCCCTACTGGCATTCCGCCGTACTGAGAAGCCCGGAAACTTTTGCGGAAGTAGAGCGTATCCTGCTGGAAAATAAGTAATCCCTTTGACCCACAGCCATCAGTCAGACCTCATCTTTAGAGCGGCGTCAGGTTCAGGCGTCGTTCCTCTTTTCGTTCTTCTCAAACGCGCTTCTTCTATGACAAGCTATTTCCATTCTATCTTAAGCTGCCTGCTCCTGGCGTCGATCACCCTGAGTGTGGCCACCACGTCGCACGGAGCAGAAAACGAGCGCATCGCCAGGGCAAAGGAACAAAATTCTGCAGAAGTTCTTGCCCGCGTAGAGGTTGCCTGGAAGGTGCTGGCTCCGGCACGGGCTGGATCCCCGGAGTCCATTCGCCGGGCCGAGCTTGCGTACAACAGGGAGGTGGAGCTGTTTCTCGTCAGTCTTTTGGCCGTGAAACCGCTTTCGGAGTGGAAGGGAACTACCCTTCTTTCCGCTGGAGGCCGGTCTTACAGCCTCAGTATCCCTGCGCCACCGGCTGGGTATACCCAGTGGAATATTACCCACTTCGACACATTCCGCATCGCCTCACAGGTCAAAATAAAGTCGATTGCCGAGCCAACTCGCATCGCGGGTATCGGCGCACCACTTGTCCTGCAAAGAAGCGGTGCGAAAGGCGAACCGTTTGTCTATAAGACCGGCTATAATTGTCCGGGAACCGCGGTGATCGAGTTTAAGTCCGCCAATACCGGTCCCGTACAGGCTGTGCTTCGTTTCTATGATCGCCGCGAAATAGCAACGGCTGGCGGTATGCCACTGGCTGCGGATTACGCGGCGCCCGTAGAAGTGGGGCTCAACACCAAAGAGTTTCGCGATATCGAGTTCGGCGGCGTCTTCCGCATCGATAAGTACATGGCGGTAAGCGGCCTCTATCTTACCGAACCTTACCGCGCCGATAAAATCCCCGTCGTTCTGGTCCACGGGCTTGATTCCTCGCCCCTGACATGGGCGAAGGCGATTAACAATTTCAAATCCTATCCCGCGTTGGCGAAGAAGTATCAGTTCTGGTACTACTCCTATCCCACGGGCACGTCATGGACAGTTTCCGCGCCACATTTTCGCGATCAACTCAACAGCGCCAACGCCTACTTCGCCTCGCGAGGCGGCAGGGAAAATCTTCACCGCACGATTCTTGTCGGCCATAGTATGGGCGGCCTTATGGCCCGCATGGCGTGCATTGATTCCGGCAACGACTTCTGGGACCAGATTTTCAGTGAGCCTCCTTCACAAGTAAAATGGCCCAGCGCGCAAGCCCGCGACACGATGATGGCCAGCCTCTATTTCAAAAAAGTGCCTATGGTTTCCGCCGCCATCTTTGTCGCGGCGCCTCATCGCGGCAGTGGCGTGGCGGACTGGTTTATCGTCAATTTCGTCAAGAAACTAGTGAAGCTGCCGGCCAGCCTGGCCTCCACGGTGCTTAACGTCGCGACGCTCAACACCGATGGTATGAAGCTGACAGGCAAGGAATTGGCGAGTCTGGACACCAGCATTGTCAGCCTGTCGCCCAGAGACCCTGCCTACATTGCGCTCAATAGCCGCGTCATCAAGGTTCCCTTCTACACCATCATTGGCGATCACGATGGCGATGTAACCGATCTGGTCTACCCGCACCCCAGGCTGTTGAGAAGCAGCGACACCATTGTGCCTTACTGGAGCGCCCATCTGAACCAGTGCGTCTCCGAGAAAATCATCCACGCCCGGCACGAAGGATGCACCGTGCATGAGTCGACCGTAGATGAAGTGCGCCGTATTCTTACCGACCGCCTCGCCGGCAAACTGGGCAAAGCCCCCACCAAGCCAGCCGGACTTTTCGGTCCCGGTGAGCCGCCCGGCATTTCCGAGTGGAAGCACGAACGCGTGAAGGCGAAGGCTGGCTCCCGTTCCGCAAAAACCAACTAATTCTAATTCGCTTTCAAGATGAGGTGAAGATGCGCAGTTTTTTTGTCAATAGCGAGGCGCGAGGAGGGAGCCTATTATAGAATAATAGGTGACCGACGAGCAACGCGGTTATTGACAAAAAGGACAAGCATATTCGGCTCAGCTTGAAAGCGTATTAGAATAAAAAGGATGTGAAGATGCCACTCTGGACATGGCTTATTCCGGCAATGTCGGTCGCATCGCTCATTGCGGCGGCAACATGGGGTGTAGGGCCCTTTCTCGCAGTGATTTGTGGCGTGTTTCTCATGGGAACTGTCATCGCCGCGGTCCATCACGCCGAAGTCATTGCGCACCGTGTGGGCGAGCCCTTTGGCACGCTGGTCCTGGCGTTGGCCGTAACCATTATTGAAACTGCACTGATCATCTCCATGATGTTGGCTGGCGGCGCAGACATGGCGGTTCTCATGAGGGATTCGGTTTTCGGAGCCGTGATGATTATCTGCAACGGTGTTGTCGGCATCTGCATACTCGTGGGCGGTCTTGTACATCGCGAGCAGACTTTTCGGGTCGAGGGCGCCGGGTCTGGCCTGGCGGCGCTGATCGTGATGGCCGCGCTGACACTCGTGCTGCCGTCCTTTACGACCAGCACTCCAGTGGGCTCCTACAATAACGTGCAATTGATATTCGTGGCGGTATCGTCCGCTGTGCTGTGGGCTGTCTTCATTTTTGTTCAGACGATACGCCATCGCGATTATTTTATCCCGGAGACCGAATCGGATAGTCCGGACGTACATGCCAAGCCTCCTGCGATCATGGACGCCTGGGCAAGTTTTGGCCTGCTTATCGTCTCACTCGTAACCGTTGTGGGACTGGCCAAGATGCTATCGCCCAGCATTGAGCACGGGGTTGAAGCTGCAAGTGCGCCTCGGGCTGTGGTGGGAATCGCCATTGCGGCTCTCGTCTTGCTGCCGGAAGCCTGGGCGGCGGTGCGTGCCGCCAGAGTCAACCGTCTTCAAAGCAGCATGAATCTGGCGATCGGCTCGGCCCTGGCAAGTATTGGGCTCACCGTTCCGGTGGTGGTAATCGCTTCTCTGTTCTTCAACTTGCCCCTCTTTATGGGCCTGCCCCCCAAGGAAATGGCAATGCTGATGCTGACCCTCCTGGTGTGCACGGTAACTCTCGGCACCGGCCGCACCAACATGATGCAAGGCGCTGTCCACCTGGTCCTCTTCGCTGCATTCCTGTTCCTCGCGTTCGTACCTTAATTTATATCCTCCTGGGTGGCGTTGAACTGCTCCCTCGCTTCAAGGAGGGACTGCATGGGGAAAGAGGAACTGGCATCTGTATTACGGCGTACTCCTCACGGGCGCAGACTGGATTGGTAGGTAGAGTGGCGGAGGAGGTTTAGAGCGAAGTGTGTATGAACTTCGTCAGTCGAGACTTCGCACGTACGCGAAGTCACTTTTTCGAACGTACGATTTTCCGTCCGAGCTAACTGAATGCCTATATAGACATAACATATTCAAAGTAAGTATCTTATACATTCTTGGAAAAGGTGGTCCTCTATGTGCGCTCAATGATTACGTAACGCACGAACGCGTTAACAACTGAAAACTCAACCACTCCCTCCAATGAAGATGAAACTGAAATCCACCGTTTTGACAAGTGCAGTTATCCTTGGCCTGTCCGCCCTTGCCACTACTGCTTCCATTGCAAAACCTCTGCCCCACAACCTGGCGGCCCCCGTCTCGGCCAATCAGAGCCACGCCTTATACAGTGGTTTTCTCAAGGTCTACTCCGCCACTAATGAATACGATGACAGCGACATCTATTTCTACCCGCACTCCGATTACACCATCTACTCCACCGATGGCAAAGTGGTGAAGAACGTGCGCAACAGCGAATCCGGCCGGGACGAGGAGCCCGCAAGCATTACCCTTCCCGAGGGCCGGTACATGGTCTCGGCTGACTCAGATAATAATGGCCGCGTAATGGTTGCCGTTCTTGTGAAAGGCGGACAGGAAACCGTCGTAAAGCTGGACGGCAACAGCGACAGCAAACACAAGGTGAGCAAGGCGCCTCCTGTCACCCGCTCCGCCAACCACGCCGAGAAATCGAAAGCGAAAGTGAAGATGCCCGACTGGTCCGGCCTGCCCAACTTCTAAGCCCGGATCCCTTTTGCCTCGAGACTCCCCTCCCGGCACCCAGGTTCCAACTCAAGCCGGCGTGCAATATCACCAAACGTGTCAGCGCGTGACTGCCGCACCGGCCTCCGCTTCCGGCCCGAACGGCAATCAGCTCGAACGCTGCTAAAGAAGTCCCCGGCTGGCGCAAGCGCTTAAGATCTTATGACAAGAGACTCCCGGCACTTTCATCCTGCCGGGAGTCTCACTAGCGTCAATCGCGTCTTGCCTGCACCCAAAATCAGCTCCATGCTATGGGTAATTAACGCTGGGAAATGGTCTTACAGGGGTGATTCGTGTGTTCATATTGGCCGACGGTGCGGTAGATTGTAAGGCGTGATTAATGAATAGATCACTGCATGTTTTGATGTGTTACGATGGTTGTGAATAGGGTGTTAATGTGTATTTACAGATTGCTTTCAGTACGGCAATGTCAGCATAGCACATCGCAAATTTCTGCGAAGCAATTGTGAACGCTAAGTTTGTGCCCAACGTTCAGGCACCCGGAGCGGGACTCTGCCGGCATGTTCGCTCTCTCCCTCTCTTTCCCTTATTCCTTATCCTTGTGAGACTTATGATCATCCAGACCATGCTTGGCCCGCGGCGTTGGCATATGCGGGCTTTGACTGCGTGGTGCATCGCGTGGGTGACGTTGCCGGTACAGTTGCCCATAGGGTGCTGGGCTAATCCGCAGGGCGGCACTGTGGTGGGGGGATCGGCCAGCATTTCATCGCCCGGGGCGGGGCAGGTGGTGGTGAAGCAATCGAGCAATCGCGCCATCGTCAACTGGCAGAGCTTCTCCAGCCGCAGCGGGGAGACCACCACCTTTGTGCAGCCTTCGTCCAAGTCGGCCATTCTTAACCGGGTGACGGGTGGCAACCGGTCGCAGCTGGATGGAAATCTCAACGCCAGCGGGCAGGTCTATCTGGTCAACCCCAATGGTGTGGTTATTGGGAAATCGGGGCGCATTAACGCGGCGGGCTTTACGGCCAGCACGCATGATGTTGCCAATGCGGAGTTCATGAAAGGGGGCGACCTCAATTTTAGCGGGTCCTCCCGCGCTGCGGTGGTGAATCACGGCAAGATCCGCGCGACAGACGGCGATGTGACCCTTATTGCGCGCCAGGTGGAGAACCACGGCAAGATCTCCGCAAAGAAGGGGAGCGTGAATCTGGCGGGCGGAACGGAGGTGCTCATCAAGCCAGGCAGCGGCAGCGCGGGTGGCGGCGACGGGCAGCGCGTCTACATTAAGGCGAACAGCGGAGATGGCAGCGTGGTGAATACGGGCGGAATCCGCGCGGCGGCGGCTGAGCTGCGGGCGGCGGGCGGCAACGAGTATGCGCTGGCCATCCGCAACAGCGGGGTCATTCGCGCCACGGCCGTGGATAAGTCGGGCGGCCGCATTGTGCTGCGCGGAGAGCGGGGCGGCAAGGCGTCGGGTACCGTGGAGAACTCGGGCCGGCTGGTGGCGCGTGCGCAGTCCCCGGGCAAGAGCGGCGGCGGTGTGGTGGTGACGGGCGAGCATGTGCGCCTTACCTCCACTTCTCGCATCGATGTGAGCAGTCCAGACGCAGGGGGCAAAGGCGGCACGGTCAATATCGGCGGCGGCTATCAGGGAAAAGACGCGGCGATTGCCAACGCGAAGACGACGACGGTGGAGGCGGGATCGGAGATCAACGCGGACGGCGGCGCGCAGGGCGGCACCTCCATTCTGTGGAGCCAGGACGCGACCTTCTATGCGGGCTCGATTTCCGCGAAGGGACCTGACGGCAAGGGCGGCTTTGTGGAAATCAGCAGCAAGGGCTACCTGGATTTTAACGGCAGTGTAGCAACGAATGGCGGGACGCTGTTGCTGGATCCGGGCAGCATCAGCATCTCCAACGCCGCGTCGTCTAACCTTACCGACGACGGGCTGGCACCGCGCACGTACGGCCATACCGCAGGCAGCAGTTCCATCCTGAATGTCGATACGCTCACGGGGCTGCTGTCGACGACAAACGTTACGCTTCTGGCGGATGATTCCATTACCGTCGACGCACCCATCGTCGTCACCACGGGCGGCTTCGATCTCACCCTTACCACCAGCGGTTTCATCACAGTCAATGCGGCCGTCTCCCTTACCAGCGCCGGGTCGATCCTCCAGCTCAACACGCCCACGCTGAATCTGTACGTGCCTCTCTCATCGTCCCAGGTGATCAGCGCGCCCAGCACGGTCAATGTCTACGCGGGTGCCAGTATTCAGCAAGGCATCGGTCTCGTTGCGGGTGGCGGTACCGTCAACGTCGGTCCAGGCACCTTCGGGGAGACTGTTTCCATCTCCAAATCGCTGACTCTTTCCGGCGATACCGTGGGCACGGGCACCATCATTGATGGGGAGCTAGTCCGTCCGGGCGTCCGTATTGCTGCAAATCGCGACGTAGTCGTAACGCTTCAGAATATCAGTATTACCCGTGGGGTTTCTGGATATACCTCCGCCTTTTATCCCTCAGATATTTCGGGCGCCGGTTTGTGGATCGAAGGGTTTAGTACTGGCATCGTCTCGGTTCAAAATGTGAAAATCTATGGGAATGGCGACGCCACCACTATTTTGGGCGGCGGCGTGTTTACAAACACTCGGGCCCAGAGCCAGGTCACCTTTGATAACGTGGAGGTCTATAACAATCGCGCCAGCTCAGGCGGCGGCATGTTTAACGTAGTGCAGGGTGCTGCGGGCAAGATAACTATCAACAATTCGCGTATCCACGATAACATTGCCGATCTCGGAGCGGGCGGCGGGCTTTACAACAACGTTCCTAATGGTGGCGAAATAAGCATAACCAATTCGCAGATTTACGGCAACCGTGCGGGCTCCGGAGGAGGCATGTGGAATGATTCCACCTCAGGCGTGATAGCCATAGTGGATACCCGTATCTACGGCAACGAGGCCCGTATCCAGGGCGGTGGGGTGGGCAATTCTAATGCTGAGGGGAGCACGATATCCTACACCCGTACTTCCGTCACCGACAACCATATCAACGATCCCGTTAGCCCAGGCACAGGCCGCTACGGTGCAGGAATTTACAGCACGGGCAGCGGCTCGCTTTCCCTTACAGAAGTACTGGTCTCCGGCAACATCATTCAGGCGAGCACCGGGCAATATGATACCGCATCCGGCGGCGGCATCTATGCAAAAAATATCTGGACCGCAACGGACAGCACCTTCAGTTTCAATTCGGTTTATGGTAATAATGCGTCTGGCGGCGGCATAACTACTGCGAGCTACATACACGGACCTTACTCCACTATCACGAACTCCACTATCAATGGCAATACAACTCAGGGAGTCAATATAAGTGATGGCGGCGGAGTGTTCAATACTGGTAATCTTTCCATGGTCAATGTGACGATCAGCGGAAATCAGGCGCTGAGTCTTCTGGGAAACTCCGGCGTGGGCTGGGGAGGCGGTATAATGATCATCGGCGAGGTCGGCACAACGTTGAAACACGCCACGATAGCCTATAACAAGGCCGATTCTGCGGCGGGGGGCGTCTATATGACCGGCCGCAGCTTCACATCCATAAACGACAGTATTGTGTCGCTCAACACCGCCGGCACGGATCCCAATGTCTATGCCATTGGTCGGGATACCTTCTATACACAAAGTTACAGTCTTATTGATTCCGACAATCCCGGGCTGGCACCTCTGGGGGATTACGGTGGCAAGACCCAGACGCATGCGCTGCTGGATGGCAGTCCGGCGCTGAACTCAAGCAGCAGCGACGCATCGACCGACCAGCGCGGCTTTAACGACGCCGGCACGCGCAACGACATGGGCTCGTACGAGGCCCGGAGTTCGGTCGCCTTCGACTATGTGGTGACCAACACGAAAGACTATATCCCCGGCAGCGCTCCTATCGCCAACAGCCTGCGCCTCGGCACCGAGTTGGCGGAGAAGACCTACATCACCTTCAACATCCCCGTCCTCGATCCCGGCTACTCCGCAGGCGTGTGGACCATCCAGGCCACGCCAGGCAGCGGCGGGAACGGCTTCAACATCGTCCACAGTCTCACTATCGATGGCAGCACGCAGCCCGGCTATACTCCCGGCGGCAGTCCGGTCATTGTAGTCAAAGGCGGCTCCACCTCCGCTTCCGACTACGCCCGGGTCTTTACGATCAGCGGGACCGACAGCATCACCAGGCTTAACGCGCTCACCATTACGGGTGGATACACGGATAGCTCAACCGGTGGCGGCGGAATTTATTTTACAGGCGATGCCAGCACGCTGGACATCAGCAATTCCATCATTACCGGAAACAGGGCGACAGGCAGTGGAACCTATGGAGGGGGCATATCCGCCAGCGCCAACGACGGCACGCTTACTATAGTCAACTCGATTATCAGCGCAAACAGTGCTGAGGACGTGCGGGTGGTGCCTGCCGGACCTTCAGGCGGGTCGGCGCGAGGCGGCGGTATATTTGTGGAAGGCTTGAGCTTGTTCAAGATCAGCGGCGGCATCATCCGCGATAATGTGGCAAGGGCTTACAGAAGCGTTGAGGATGCTGACGGCACGGTATTCGCCTATGGCGGCGGCCTTTACCAGAGTGGCGGCGATCTCACGCTCTTCAGCGCTACCTTTGATAACAATACGGCCGAGGCGACAGTGCTTGTTCGCGATGGCGGAACGCTGTTCACCTCTTCCCATGCGCAGGCCGAGGCTTTAGGAGGAGGCATTTACGCGGATGGATCCAACCTTAACGTTACAGGTACAAGCATTACGAACAATGACGCCACAGCCACCAGCGCCAATAATTCCAGCCCCAGTTCAACGACCGTCGATGTTTCCGCAACGGGCAACTCCACTGCAAAGGGAGGTGGTGTCTATACCACGAAAGGAACCTGGACCCTGACCAGTGTGAGCGGAAACACGGCCACGGCCAGCGGCACGAACAATTCTGCCGCCGCCACCACGGGCCCAGACACTACAGCCAACACGACCACCATTTCCGTCGCACAGGGGGGCGGAATTTACAGCACGGGTACGGGAGCATGGACGGTGACAAACGCTAACAATAACGCCGCCTCCGCCATTAGTGTGAATAACAGCATTTCGAGCGGCGCGGGAGGTACTGTGGTCAACACCAACGCCGATGCCGATGGAGGTGCAATCTATGGAAATGGCACCTGGACGATAACAGGTCTGAGGAACAACAACGCTGTGGCCACCACTCGCAACATTTCCAGCCTTTCTGGCAATCCCAGCACTACCAGCAATGCGTATGGAGGAGGACTGTATCTGGTTGGAGGATTCGCGACAGTTACAGGAATATCCGCTAACAGCGCCCGTTCAGAAACCACAGCCCAGACGGTCACCGGACTCGACGGAGCCCAGGCCTTTGCCTACAGCAACGCTTTCGGTGGCGCGATCTTTATCAATGCGGGAAATCTGACCGCACAGAACACCGAGATCACCGGCAACAACGCCACGGCCACCCTCACCAACAGTTCTACAGTAAGCGGCGCAGGTACTACTTCCCTCACACAAGCTCGGGCCTCAGGCGGGGCGATCTCCCTCTTAAATCCGAACGTCCTGCGGCTTAGCAATTCCCTGTATGATGACAATCATGCCGCAACGATATTGAGCGATACTTCGACCGCCGCGAGCAAAACAACGAACGCCTATGCCACTGGTGGAGCACTCGATATCGGCACGATAGCCACCGCCACCACCCTGCGTAACCTTACCATTACAGGTAATTCGGCCCAGTATGGCGGCGGTATTGCTCTTACGGGAAATGGAGGCAACCTTGTGACGCTGGACAGCCTCACTGTCGCCGACAACACAGCCGGCCTCCAGGGCGGCGGCATCTATCGGGGCAATCCTTTATCCGGCTCCGTTAGCGGCGCTGTCATCATCAGGAAGTCGATCATCGCGCTAAATCACCTGACGACCGGGGCGCCCTCCAACGGACCGGATATTTACGGAGGTGCCGGCGTGTACAGCGACGGTGGCAACAACCTCATCGGCATCACCGACGGCTCCACCGGCTGGACAGTAAGCAGCGCCAGGCGTCTGGGTACGGCCGGCGCGCCAATCGATCCCCAGCTTGCCTCACTGGCCAACTACGGCGGCACAACCCGCACGATGGCCCTGCTGCCCGGCAGCCTTGCGCTGCTCGGCGTATCTAACTATCTGGGCACCGACCAGCGCGGCAGGAGCGAGCCGGGCACCATCCGCAACGATATCGGCGCGTACGAGTCGCGGGGCTTTACCTATGTGCTCAGCCCCCTCTCCCTTCAGACGGCGGTGCTTGGGCAGGAGTTTACGCCCTTCACCGTCACGGTGACAACTCTGGATACCGAGCTGGCCGCCGCCTACCCCACCCTTACCAACAAGGGCGTTGTGACACTGGCCGTTCCTCCCACAGTACTCGGTTCCGCCCCTGGAACGGCAGGCAATGCCACGGCCAGCGGCGTACTGACCCAGATGCTTCAGGACACCGGCACACCCGGCATCACTTCGGCCACGTTCCATTTAACCGCCGCGGTGGCCCTCGGCGATTACACCGTCTCCGTGCTCGAGGATCCTGCTGCTGCAAGCTTCTCCATGCGCAATCTGCCCATAGCACTGACCCTCACTGTGGACAACAATGGCAAAGTCTACGGCACTTCTCCCGATCCGACGCTCACTTACACGCTTAGCTACCCCTCCGAGCTGCTTGGCACCGACACCTCTCTCGGCATCTCCCGCCTGCTGTTGGGCTCCCTTACCCGCGAGACTGGGGAGAATGTGGGTCTGTACGACGTCTACACGACCGGCCTGGCGCTCAACACCTACGGCGCCTCCCGTTACACTCTTAGCGTCATCGGCGGCGGTGCCAACGCCTTCTCCATCACCCCCCGTCCCATCACCGTCAGCTCGGTGCCCAACCAGCATAAGACCTACGGCGACGCCGACCCCGCCACGTTGCGGCATCATATAACGTTCGGCAACCTCGTCTTCGGCGACACCCTCACAGGCACCAGCACGCGCCAGGCCGGCCAAAGCGCCGGCACCTATGCCATTACGCAAGGCACCCTCACCGCCGGCAACAACTACATCCTTACCTGGGACGCCGGCACCTTCACCATCCTCGGGGTTGAAGAAGGTGAGATCCCTGGCGGTAAGGAGACCGGGGGTGGCGGTGATCTGGAACTGCGGGGAATCGGCGGCCAGGATGTAGGCCTGGAGATCTTCTCCTCCACCCGAGGCCGCAACAACGAAGACCCCGATAACCCTCGCAACCTCATCCTTCTACTCCACAAAAAGAAGCCCGGCACCGGCCAGATCTCCTATTCCACCAACGGTAACGCCAACTCCGCCAGCGGTCGACTCCACCTCTCCAGCTACCAGCTCTTCGGTAACCCCACCGGTGAGATC
>JBGGNE010000307.1:0-16025 GCA_041287705.1 Methylacidiphilales bacterium
CTGGGGCCGCGCTAAATTACAGATGAACTGAGCTAAGTTATCCCGCCTAAGCGGCGCTGATAATGCCCAGTCCCAGGTTCTCCGCCTCGCAGAGCATACGATCTCTTTTGAAGAGCAGCGGCAGGTATTTTAAGTTGTTCGTATCGAGTGGCGACGCGTCGGAACTTTTTGAGATTGTGGGAGAAGCGCTTGACCTTGTTGCACTTTTTGTAGAGTTCTTTATCGCAGGCGTGCTTGAGGCAGCGAGACCAGAACAATTCATGGCACAGCGTAGCGAAGTATTGTAATATCTCTGGGTTTCACTACTATTTTATTTATTACCAACTCAGTACGTGTAGGATTACGTGATGAGCTTCCTCCCACGGGTAACGGCGCTGTCCCTCCTCGTGTCGCTGATACTGGCGATTATGGTAGGCGCGGTTATGTCCGCTTATGGGCAGGCACCGGTGGCATTGGATACTTCGGCACCTGCCCTCCTCTCCACGCTATGGCGCATACCATCGCCGTCGTCGTGGACTATGTGGACACAAGAAAGATTGCGGAAGTGATGGGGTGCAGCCGGGCCAGCGTGCAGATTTGGCTGCAGGAGATCTTCGGCATCATCCTGTCCGTAGAGGCGGTCTACTTCTGGCTAAAATCCTTCGGCGCGAAGCTGCGGGTGCCGCGCCCGGTGCACATCAAGAAGAACCCGCAGGCCCCGACCGTCTTCCACCCCCGGCCCGGCCTCCACGAAATCCCCTGCACGTCCACCTGGTGTGCCTCCAGCCCGGAGCTCAACCCTTCCAAAAACTCTGGGACATCATCAAAGACGGTGTCTGCAACGCCATCTTCCCCACACTCGACGCTCTCTACGACGCCTTCGTTCGCGAACTGGAGCCCTTTAAGAATCCGCAAAGTGTCCTCCAACTCCCTGGTAACGGCGAAATGATCGCTTCAGCAAACGCTTCCTTCAATCGGTAAATACCGATTACGTCTACGATTGGTCTTAGACCAATCGTAGACGTTATTTAGCCTTTATTCTGCGCCGATTTTGGGGAGCGGGCGAGGCGGGTATTGTAAGTGGTCTACAAGAGTAGTGAAACGGCCAGCAGTCCGAGGGTGGTGGATTGTTCAAAATCCACTTCAACCTCAAGATGGCTGATCTCCACGTTCGGATGGGGGTTGATCCACTCCAGTGTGTAGAGATAGACGTGGCGATGCAACGGCTCATCGCCCTCCTGCTCGATGATGGGGACGCGACGGGCGTGGTCGAAATCGAGGTGGGGGAAGTCGGCCCACCAGTCCTGGATGTTGGCCTGGGGGGATTGCCGGGAGAAGATCCTGGGATCGCAGTCGGGCGGAGGCTGGCCGAGTGCGACTAGCGGCACGGTCCCCAGCTTACGGGTGCCAGAGTAAAAGCTATACGAGGCAAACGGGTGCAGTACCAGGGAGTAGCCGCAGCCGTGCAGGAAGTAGACGGCGGTAGCCCGTGAGTTGATCGGTATCGTCAGCCGCGTGGGCAACTCGCGCTTGTTACCGCGCGCGTTGAGGGCAGAGCGAAACACGACCGCACCGCAATCTGTACGCTGGGCGCCGCCCAACACCTCGAAGTTGACGCCATGGATAACGTGAGCGCCTGGGGAGAAGTGTTTGAGCGGCAAATCTCCCAGCCATCCGCGGCGATAGTTCAGCGGGCGATTGACGTAGGGTTTGAGGTCGATGGAGCGGAAGCGGGAGGCTGCAACTTTAGCTGTACGCTCGTACGCCTGCCGTAGCACGCGCTCCAGTTCCTCCTTTAGCTTGCCGCGCCTTGTTTCCAGGCCGGGCCCGGGAAACAGCATATCCGCCGCGCTGTCCGCAACTTTTGCCGGCGGTATGTAGGAGGAAGTGGGAGCGGTGGAGGATTTGAGGCTGAGGGAAGGTTCTACACGGATGCGCCATGGGGACGGCTGCGCTTTAGCGTTGTGCTTCTTTTGCGCCATACGTTGGACGATGAGGAAGGCGGTCTCGCGCATCAGATGCGGGTCGGCGGCCACGCATGTGACGGGTGGGGTGAAGACGTGCCGCTGGGTCAAGTCTGCAAGGAATAACAGGGAAACATCCCCTGGTACCGACTTGTTGCGTCGCTCCAGTTCATCCATCAGATGCTGTACGGCAGATTCGAAGATGCCGTAGACAATGACCGCGGTAACGTCGCTCCAGTCGCTGGTCAGCTTTTTAGCCAGCGCCTGGGCGTCCTCCGGCAGGACCTGGGGATTGTTCTGAAAGAAGATCCGGGCGCCGGAGGCAGGGAGGTTGGTCAGCTGGTTAAGCGATTTCCACGTGGTGAGGATCTCGACAGAACTGGGGACGGAAGGCGACGGCATGGCGAGCGCCAATTGCTTGTGGCCCAGGCTGAGCATGTGGGAGAAGCCGAGCTCCAGCGCGCGGGTGTAGTCCGGCAAGATACACGGGATCTTCCTGGTGTATTGCTCGATGCTGATGACCGGGATGCCGTGCTCCATCAGCTTTGTCGCGGCAGGCTCCCACAGGTAGGGAGGCGATGCAAAGGGGGGATCGAAGAGCACGCCCTGGGTGGTCGGGGCATCCAGCTGGCGCAGGAATTCTATAGCCTCCTCCAGGCAGGTCCAGAAGTGTATTTTGAGGGTGATGCCAAGTTCTTTGGCTATCTTACGGTACGTCTTGAGGAAGACGGAGCGCTGAGCCAGGACAAGGTCGCAGCAGAACGGCATTTGCTGCTGACTGTCCGGAGCGGCAAGCGAAAGCTTGTAGCCGTCTCGCCGAACCATGCCTTCGGCAATCAGGCAGCCGATGGCGCGGTTGGTTGCGTAGGGTTTAAGTTGCAGTTCCCTGGCCAGCACCCGCTCGACGGGGATGGTTGCCCCAGGCTTAAATGTGGCAATCAACCACTTGCGCAGGAGCAGCGTGGCTTCTTCTACCAATGATCCCTGACTCATCCGGAGCATACGTTATCTTATGACGGGAGGCAGTGCAATCACTCTCACGGGTATACCGAGCACTAAGCAGAGGGAAGTGCTCACCTTACCACGCCCATTGAGTTAAGACGTCGCTGCTGGTTCTCATGGAACTTCCATGCGGCAAGATAAGGCGGGGGCAGCTCCAGCTGCTTCGCTGCCGGGTTGTGGACGAACTCGACCAGCTCGTTGTCGATCTTTACCGCAACGGGCAGCTGTGTTTTGCAATCCACCCACGCTTCCGCAGGCTGGGCTGCAGCGGCTTTGCCTGCCGCGTCGGCCGGGAGATCTTTCTCCTTTACGAGGGGATTGGCCTGCTGCCCCTTGTAGTAAAAGCACTTTTTCTCTTTATAGGTGGCTACGCCCGCGAAGTTTTCCGGCCTGATCCAAGCGACACCAAAGAATCCTTTTGCGAAGCAGGGATAGGGTGGAAGAGCGGCATTTTGCTGTACCACCATAACTTTGCCTGATCTGTCGCTGGCGGGGGTCAGGTTAAAGTTTTTCAGATGGTAGTATTCGGTGGAGGTGCCGTCTTTCCTCAGCACCACTGCGCGTTGGAGATCGCCCACTTTGGTCATATGGATTTCCGTGACATCATCGGACGTTGTGGAATCACCGTTTTCAGCAGCAGCCGGGGCTGGGGCTGGGATCTCGGGCGTGGTCGCGGCCTCTTTTGCAGGGAGAATTCGCATCACCCAGTCCGCATTTTCCCCTACGGGCGCCACGTATGGGGGAAACGGTTTGAGCGCTGAGTCCGCGGATGCGGAAGCTGGTGCCGTTGCATCAGGTTCTGCACCCTTGCTGGTTAAAGACAGGCCTGTCACCAGCGTTGTACACCAGAGGGCCAGCGAGGCCAGCGACACGATCATGGTTAGTTTATTCATCAGCGGTCTCCACATATTGGTCTATGATTTTTCCTGTATAGCGATCGATAGCCACGTGCACCCAGTACCGTCGCTCGCCTTCGACGACGAACTGATCCAGAGCGGTAGCATTCGCGGAATACCGTCCCACCTGCGCCACGACATCGACGACGAGATTCCAGGTGCGGGTGGAGGCGGAGTCTGCCAGAGAGCGCATCACTGCTTCGCGCACCAGTTTGTTGGTGGAAGGAAGGGAGGTGGTGTCCGTTGCGAGGCGCGAAGCCAGATCTCCCAGGTCGACAAGCGGAGTGGCTGTGCTTGCTGTTACGATCGCCTGGGCAACGGAGTCCGCCGTAGCTGCATCCATGGTGGCACCTGCGGGCAGTGTGGTGGAGGGTTCCTGCGTAGTAACGCCGCTCAGCACCGCTTTCAGCACCGAGGCGTTGCGCGTGTTCAGGTTTACCCTGCCGCTGGTGAAGGCCGGAGAATCCTCGATGCAGAAGGCGTCCAGCAGGCCGGTATCTGCGCTGTCGGCGGAGAAGAGATCGAGCGACTTCCAGGGCATATCGCGAAAGACATAGCCAAGCTCACCCACGCTGCGGAAGGGGCGGTTCAGGATGATCGGGCGCGTTTCGGATACGCCTCCTTTCATGGGGGGCTTTGCGGTTGCGCTTGTTTCCCAGCCCACGGGGTTCTCCAGAAAGCTGTCGCCGGGCCGCTTGATGCCATCGGCATCGACATACCCGTTGTACCCGGCGATAGCGGAGGGCGGAGTCTGATTGTGCGCCAGCAGATCCAGTCGTAGATTACCGAAGGGGGAGCCATAGAGGGCTTTAAAGACTTTATCCGTGGAAGCAATCAGCGGGTTGTCGGCCTGGTAGGGCGTTGTATTGGTATCGGGATTGCCCTGGGAGATGGAGAATCGCCATGTGCGTGGATCGCTCTTCATGTAAGAGAGCGATCCCATCGTGCCTGCACGGGTGTAACTGGGGAGCGGATAGCTGTTATTGACATTGGGGAAAACAGCGCCGGTCTGCTGTACGCCGGATGCCGGAAGATCCGCCATGCCGGCAAAGGTGGCATACGTTTTCCACTGGCCGGAGGTGTCCAGATACTGAAAGGAAAACAGCATGTCGGTAAGAGTGATGTAGTAACCCCAGCCAGTAGAGTTCAGCTCCGCCAGTGTGTTATGCGTGGCGGGAGGCGTGGGATACGGCATGGCAGGACCGTTAAGCTTGAACCCGAGCGCACGGGACGAGCCCGCCGGCGAAGTGGGGAAGGACAGAATCGACGCATCGCCGGCCAGGGTGGCGGAATCCTGGCGGACAACATACGGTTCCCGGTAGCTCCCCGGCGTGGCGTTAAACTTCACGATCGTATCCGCAGGTATGGCCCCTACAGATGGCGTTGCGTGCTTAAACCCGGTCGGTACGCTGGAAAGCGTGCGGCTGCCGATCTCGTACATCCCCGCTGGGTCCGCGATGATACGGAACTGAGTGGGCCCGGCAGCGCTTCCGGAGGACGGCATCTCCTGGTGTGGATTCCACATCTCAAAGAACATCTCCACCTTAAATTTGGTCCACCAGTTAATGGTGGGCGACGTCTTCGTTACCGGGCGATCCGTAGCCCATTTCGTCATGAGCTTGTTGGGATACGGGAGGTCTTCGATCCCATAGAAAGCGTACATATCCGGGGTCGCCGGATCCGAGGGATTGGCCACTGCGAACGACAGAGTGGTAGGATAGTTATCCGCATCATACTGGTCGATAATGTTGGCACCGATGCGCAATGCCTGGAAGTAGGGATTGGAATCCGCAGCATCAGTTGCCGCAAACGAATAGCCGGAAATTTTCTTACCGAGTGATCCGTTCAGGATGCAGGCATACAGGAGTTCAAAGAAGTTAGGCTCGCGTCCTTCATCCGCTACCTGCCTAAGGGTTTTGATTGCAGTAGCGGGAGTGCCATCTGCATTGCAGTAAACCCAGGGATCCGTAACGGCACTGCGTTTCAGCCCAAAGTACTTAAAGATATCGGAGCCTGGGTTCGCTGTAGCCCCATAGCTGACGGAAGCGAGGCGGCTGAGCGGAAAGCGCCGGGTTACCAACTGATCCCCAGCCTTAGCTGATGTCCCGTCCGTACGCGTAAAGGGAGTTGAAACGCGCACGCCGGGGAAGAGGCGATTGACGCCGGTAGGAGTGTTGGCGTCGGTCTTGTACTGAAAACTTGCGCCTGTGCCATTGATGTTCGGACCCCACGCCGGGGCATTGAGATCGCGCGAAAATGTGGTGAGACAGGGCAGCGCCGCAGCAGTAAGCACGGTGGGATTTTCCCTGGCATACTGGATCAGCTCTCCACGGCTGAGGAAGGTGGTATTGCCCGGCACGACTTGCGCGAAGCCACTGGCTGGACCGGAGTTCGTGGCATAGTTCAGATATGTTGTCGATGTCGCGCTGCTTGCGGGGTTGCGCCACTGCACTAGCGCGTTCGCATCCAGCACACCTGGAATCTGCGCCAGATCCGCCCAGACCACGGAGCCCTTGTACCGCGACGCGGCGGCTGCACTTGCGGGATAGCCCGCGACATTGATATTGAGCAGCCCGCCTTCGTCGTAGATAGCATAAGCAAAGCGTCCGATGGCATACTCCAGATTACCAGGGGCCGGGTTGTTGATCGTGTTGCCGGAGGCACCGAATGTAGAGGCAGCGCCATCCGTTGCTCCTCCGCGAGTCAGGAGCACCCAGTCCGGCGCACTGGCATCGTCTGGAAACGCCCCAAGGGATATCTTCTGCCACCGGGTCGTGCTGACGAAGCGCCCGTTCTGGGAAGGTGTAACAGAGCTGACTTCGGAAGCCTTGCACGTGCCTGACATCAGCGTGCCGGAAAAGATCGGGGCCGCCTTTGTGCTCACCTTGACCAGATTCGGCATCGACACGTTGGCGCCAGTCCGTTGAGGCAAGAGATTGGCCGAAGTTACGTTGGTGTAGAGGGGGAAGTCCGGGTAGGACAGATCCGGCGGCGCGTCTTTGGCCATCTCTTTTTGCAGTTCGTTGAGAATGAGCTGCACACTGCCCTGGGCCACATGCTCCGCTTTTACGGACTGGCTGTAACTTTGCGTGGCGGAACGGTCCAACTGCATCATGGTGACAAATGCCACCAGCAGGAGGGAAACGATGGCGACCATGGCCAGCGTGGCGACTAAGGCGATGCCCTGCCTGCTGCTGCCGCCGAGATGGCGCGAGGGACGTGGGCAATGCCTTTGGACAAGGTTAGTTGGAAAGAATGACATAACGTTCGAAGATTTTGAATCCGACTCCAAGGCGTTTGGGATAGGAATTCCACGGCAGGCCGGAAGCCAGGTATTTCTCCCAGTCCGCTTTAACGCTGGTGGTGCCGCTGCAGTTCGCATCCAGAGCGGTGCGCAGAGCCAGCACCTGGGCCAGGCTCAGGAACTTGAGCGACTGATCATCCACCACGGCCAGAGTCAGCCCGATGGCTCGCACCGGATTTGTGGTGCTGGCCGTATAGGTGAGGGAGTTGGTGCCGTCCGCATAGATGAAGAGGACTTTGTAGTTGATGACTCCGGGGGCAGTGTCCCTGGATGTGGGCGTGTTGGTGCCGAAGTCGGTGGTATTGCCAAAAGGGATGGTGGAGGCCGTCGCGTTCCAGGGAATCGCCATATCGCCTCGCTGCAAAGTGCTTATTGTGGTCGTCGTACTCTGATCAGTATTGTAGGAATAACGTACCAGAGAGACGTTGCGAACTACTCCTCCGCTGGTGGAAGGCACCCCGGGACGCCGCGTATAAAAGATGGTGTCCGAACCGGGAAAGACGGCCAGGTCGGGCCTGAACACGGCGCCCTGCACATCTCGCGCAAACATGTCCAGCATGGCGCGGGCTTTAGTAAAGTTGTTCACCTTGCGCTGGCCGTCCAGCCACGCCTGGCTGACGGTTTGCGATATCTGCCCCAGCATCACCATGATGACCGCAAGCACTGCCATCGCCACCAGCATCTCCGCCAGCGTAAATCCAGCATGGGTGCCGCGCCGCTCTCCGCATCGGGCAGGGAGGCCGGGATGCAGTCGTGTGACCAGGATCAGCAGCTTAGCGGAGCGGAATGTAAGTAAGCAGCTCATAACGTTTTGCGTTGCCATCGGCGGGGTTCAACTGCGCCGGCCAGCTTAACATCAGGTAAACCTGGGTCATCCTGCTGCCGGTTGCTGTGTTGGTGCCCGCCCGGCAGGTGATCTGGTAGGCGGCATTCGGGGCGTTCGTCAGCTTTCCATCGAAGCCAACGTAGGAGGCAGCGCCGAGGTAGACGTCGCCATACAGGTTTGTCATGGCGGCGGCGGGAATGGCGAAGTTCGTAATACTGTGTGTGGGCGAAGCTGTCCGGGTGGAAATGAGAAGTGACGCAAGATTGGCGGCCTGGATCTGATCCTCGGAATCACGGCTCGTCTGCAGGCCTATCCCGAGCAATCCCGCCAGCGCCACCAGTACAAAAGCAAAGATTCCCAGTGCCAGCACCACCTCCACGAGACTGAATGCGCGGGCGTGGCCACAGATCTTGCGCGTGCGCCCCCCCGCCAGACGCCTGATCGTGTAGCGACGGACCCCATCCCCCATACAGGGTCCAGCGTCACGCTGGCGCTGCTTAGCGGCGGTAGACATGGGAGAGGCCGGTTAATCCGTTTACACGCATCACAACGACATTGTCGGCATCCGCGCTCGTGCTGCTGCGAGCAGGCTGCAGGGAGAACTCCACGACGTCAATCGGGCTGGAGGAGTTCTGCGCTTTGCCCGAAGGAGAGAAACGGATGGATTTAGTGAAAGCAACAGGCGTCGAGCTTCCGGGGATGTAAATATCAAATACCGTGTTGCTGCTGAGCGCATTAGCGGGGCCGGTAGTGGGAGTCAGCGGCAGGCTGGTGACCTGGGCTGCGGTGAATGCACCGGCGTCCTTGAGCTGAAATTGTTCGAAGACCCGAACCTTGCACGCGAGGCTAAAGGCACTGCTGGGAACGGTGCCGTAGGTGTCAGGATCGGTTCCGTCGCGGGAAGTGACTACGGCGACAGTAAGCCTATCAACGTTGTTGACGGTCTGCGTGTTAAAGGCAACCCAGACGTTGGTATTCTGCGCCACCGCACATTGCCTCGCCTGCTCCAGCAATCCCGCGAGCTCCATAGCCGTCTGGTTCACCTTATTGCTGGAGGAGAAAAGCCTGGGCACACTCATGGCCGTAATCGCGGCGATAATCGTGATCACGGAGAGGAGCTCGATTAGCGTGAATCCCTTGGGGCTGTTTTTGTTTTGAAATTTCATAGGCTTGATTTGCATCCTATTGGCTTGCGACAACTGCTGCTGTGGCTGCGGCTTTCGTTACGGATTGGATTCGAAGCTTTTCGCCGGAGACACCAGTGCTTCGATTGATGTAAAACGTACAAAGTAAAGACCCGCTATTACATCCAATAAGAGCGCGCCGCGCGTTTTTTAATCAAATGTTTTAAAACATTCGCGGGCTTTGATCTGGGTACTATTGCTTCGTCTTGTAAATCCCCACTCCTGCGGCCCATAGTTCGCTGGTGGCGGGATTGAAGCGGAGGATGAGGGGATTGCGGCGCGGAATGTCGCCGGTGATGTCCTGCCACCTTTCGCCTCCATCAGTCGTCTTGTAGATGCCGCCCTCAGTCCCTTCGCCCCAGACGATGGAAGAGGCCCAGATGGTGTTGGAATCGCCGGGATGCACGGCCAGGCCGACAACAGTTTTACCCACAGTAAAGTCGGATATCTTCTTCCAGGTATTGCCGTGATCGGTGCTGCGCCAGAGGTTTTTGCCTGGGCAATAGACGCTGCCGTCCTGCGCCACTACTACGTTGAAGACGGCCGCCTCCTGCTTGCAGATCAACTTCCATGAATTACCCGCGTCCTCACTGCGATACAGACCTCCTCCCGGCCCTACTGCGCCCCAGTAGAGGCGTTTGGAATCGGTGGGATCCACAGCCAGTCCGTAAAACATCCGGCGGCTGCCAGGCTGATTTGGCAGCTGCTTCCACGTATAGCCGCCGTCCTCCGACTTAAAGATGCCGCCGCCGCTTTTGCCCGGCTCCGGATCGCCATCAATGCCTGCGTAAAGGATCTTCGGGTTGCGAGGATCCGCAGCCAGCGCGCGCATGTAGCCCTGGCCCCACATCGTGTTGGCTTTGGGGGTGTAGTTGGGCAGGCCCGCCTCGATAACCTTGTAGGTTTTGCCGCCATCTTCACTCAGCACCATCACGTTATTTTTGACCTTCTTGTTCCAGGGCGTAAAAGTGGAGAGGATCCGATCCACGCCGCCGGCTTCGATCACGGCGACCTGCCAGCCGTGTCCGGATACGTTCTGGTCGTAGGCGCGCGGCCATAGCTGCTTCCAGCTCTTTCCGTCGTTCTCGCTCATCAGCAGTCCCTCATCCATAACGGCGGCGTAGGCGCGGCCCTTATGGAACTCTATGTCGGAGACGCAGGAGATGTCGGCGCCGCGATCACGCTCTTCCAGAGTTTTGCCGCCATCCTCGCTAAAGGCGGTGCGCCAGTCAGCAGCGATGTAAAGATGCTTCGAGTTGAGCGGGCTGATGGCCAGATTCTGCGCCCGGTGGAGCCCCACCATGCCGCCCGTTTCGTGGACGTCTGGGAGTGTGGGGTTCTCCCTGAAATTCGCCTTGAGACGCGAGTTCTCCATCCAGGTCTGTCCGCCGTCCTGGCTGGCAAAGAGCTTGCCTTTGTAATCCAGCGTGGCGATGCAGTAGACTTCATTCGAGTCCGCAGCGCTTACAGCAACATCCACAATTCTGTGCTTCTCAGCGCCAGGAGGCGTGCACGCAACCCACGTTTTGCCTTTGTCTGTGGACTTCATCAGTCCGTCCGTCGAAAAGGCGGCGTACAGGATATTGTCGTCCTGAGGGGAAATGGTGACGCTGGTGGCACGGGCGGGCGTTGGCAGTTTCGTCCAGGTCTCGCCGGCGTTATCGCTGAGGATAAGGCCGTTATTGCTGGTGCATCCCAGCACCGTACCGGGAGTTTTGGAAGAGACGGCCACTGTGTAGACAATGCTGGCTCCGGGTTCCTCCACCCGGGCGTTGCCGTGAGATCCGTCCACCTTCTTGCCCTTGCCGAAGTCCCTGCCAGTAAAGAGGATGGGCGCTTCCACCGTTCCAGTCTTACCATCAGGCGTGCGGGTAACTGCCAGGAGAATCCGTTTCAGGTGCACCACCGTCATCGCGTTCTCCGTGAGGCCGATCGCAAGGAAACTTGCCTGTTTGACGGTCGAGAAATCCGGGCTGGCGGGCAAGCCGGATTTCTTCGCAGCGACATCAGCATCCAGCGTGAAGTCTTCTTTCTTCAACACCACATCCTGCCAGTCGGTAGTTTTAAAAGATTCGGCGAGATCCCGGCTTCGATAGGTGCCGCCATCCGCAGTCTTCATGACAAAATGGAACTGCTGCAGGGGGGCGCCCTCGCTTTTGAAGGTGAAGCCAATGCCGGCGCAGTCCTCGGACTTGATGGCCACCGGGACCGGATTATTGATCCACATGCCGCCCACTGCCCCGTTGTTAACCTTGCCAAACTGGAGCTTCACGGCGTCCTCTGAGGCCGCCAGGGGCTGGTACACGAGCTTCCAGGTTTCCGCGCCGTCGGTGCTTTTGTAGATATTGCCCGTGGGAGTGCCGGCGTACACGATGCTGCTGTTGGAGGGATCCACCGCAATGGAGTGGATGCTTTTGCCGCGCTCGCCGGTGATGCGGAGCTGTTTCGGTCCCGTCTGCGGAATGGCCCGCCAGTTCTCGCCGCCGTCCGAGCTCTTGGCAAGCCCCTGCGTTGTAGCGGCATAGACAGTCTCGGGACTCTTTGGATCTACTGCCATCGTATAGATGGAGTTCCCCTGCAGGCCGTTGTTGATCATCCGCCATTGCCTGCCAAAGTCCTCCGTTTTATATGCGCCGTTAACGTCACCGCCCATGTAGATAACGCCCGCTTTGGTGGGATGAAACGCGACCGCCCAGAAGCATCCGCCGCCGCCCCACCCGCATGCTTCCCATTGCGTGGGAGTAGGAGAAGGCGCAGGCGTAGCTGCCGGCACCGGAGCCGGAGTCAGATCCGCGGCATGCAAAGGCAAATGGGCAAACGCAAGAAGCGCGCTCCCTATCGCGCACAGACAGGAAGCTTTCTGAATAAGTGAAAGGCGTCGTTTAGAAAAGGAAGTGGAAGTCTTAATCATAGAGCTGACCGGTAAAGAAGGATTTCCTAACCCGGATATTTCATGAGGGAAGGCCTAAGCTGCGCAGGGCTTCGAGTGAAAGCCAAGGCACGACGAGGGCGCGTATTGAATCAATACGTGACCGAGGAGCAACGATGGATTTCGCTCGAAGAACTAGCAGATTGGGCCTTCCCTCATGAAATATCCGGGCTAAAGCGTAAAGCAGGATGCCATTACTATGATTTAAAGACTAAGTGACGCGACTTATAACAGGCGGCCGTGCCAGAATCTCATGCCATGTTTTAAAAAAATGCGGCTGCCGAGAGCGCGCGGATTGTTTTAAAAGATTAACTGAGAACATTAGCCGCGCTGGCAAAACTGTTCGCCCCTTGCAGGCCGATCATTACGATAAGCACAAATGACATGCATGTATTTCCACCGCTCACATTGGAGACTTCGAAACGCTGTGCTTTCCCTGCTCGCCGCGCTCTTCTGCTGCGCGGGCAATGCCCACGCGGAGCTGAAGCTTGCCCAGCTCTTTTCCGATCACATGGTGATGCAGCGCGACATCCCCGTGCCCGTATGGGGCTGGGCGGACCCGGGCGAAGAGATCACAGTCGCCATAGACGGGCAGAGCAAGACGGCAAAGGCGAATGAAGCTGGCAAATGGATGGTGCGCCTGGATCCCATGAAGGTGGGCGAGCCGCGCAGCATGAAGGTTTCCGGCAAAAGCAACTCCCTGGAGGTAAACGACATACTCCTGGGCGAAGTATGGGTGTGTGGCGGCCAGTCCAACATGGAATGGACTGTCGGCAACTCCAAAGATGGCGCAAAGGAATCTGCGGACGCCAACAATCCCCAGATCCGCTTCTTTCAGGCAGGCAACGGCCCTTCCCCTACGCAGCTGATGGAAAAGATGGATCCGAAGGAGTACTCCGCCACGGGTAACGGCGCGGAGATTTACTGCATGTGGAAACCGTGCACGCCGGAGTCAACAAAGACCTTTTCCGCCGTGGCATACTACTTTGCCAGGTCGTTGCATCAGGACCTTAAGGTGCCGATCGGCCTTATCTCCAACTCGGTAGGCGCAACGCCCATCGAGACATGGATGAGCCGCGACATCCTTTCGTCCGACCCCGAGCTGAAGCTGGTGCTGGAGTACTGGGGCAAACTGGATGCGCATGCGGAAACGCCCGAAGGTAAAGAGCAACTGCAAAAGGTCTACGCTACCTTTGACGAGCGCGAAGCCGCAGCCCGCAAAACAGGCAAGCACATCTGGCGCGAAGGCGGCTACCGGCATCCGCTAAAACGCAACGAGCACGCCACGGCGATGTTTAACGCGCGAGTCTATCCGCTGCTTCCCTATGCCATCCGTGGCGTCATCTGGTATCAGGGCGAGGCCAACACGTCTGTGGCGCAGGAATATCGCAAGATGTTTCCCGCGCTGATTCAGGACTGGCGCAACCAGTGGGGGCAAGGTGATATCCCCTTCCTCTTTGTGCAACTGGCCGGCTGGGGCGGCACTCCCCCCGCTTCGCCCGTGGACAACACCTGGGCGGAACTGCGCGAGGCCCAGGCACTTGCGTTGAAGATGAAGAATACGGCCATGGCCGTCACCATCGATATCGGCGACCCCGCCAACATGCACGCCCCCAACAAGCAGGACGTGGGAGCGCGCCTGGCACTGGCAGCCCGCGCCAGGGTCTATGGCGAGGACATCATCTTCTCCGGCCCTGTCTTCAAGGACTTCAAAGTCGAGGGCGACAAGATCCGCATCTCCTTCGATTCCGTGGGCGGCGGCCTCCTCGCCAGGGAGGGCCCGTTGCGGTCCTTCGCCGTTGCGGGCGAGGACAGGAAGTTTGTCTGGGCGACGGCGGAGATACAGGGTGATACCGTGGTCGTTTTCTCGGAACAGGTGAAGCAGCCGGTGGCCGTCCGTTACGGCTGGCACAACAACCCCGAGTGCAACCTGGCCAACGCCGAGCTGCTTCCCGCCTCGCCCTTTCGCACGGATACCTGGCCGGGGATAACGGATAACAAGGGCTACAAGTCCAGGTTGAGCAAACCCATTGCGATTGAGGCTCCCAAGGTGCGTTAACCCATGAACTATCCCTTACTTACTCTGTAGCTGTTCTGCGCGGTCATCAACCAGAACCTGAGCCCGCTGATCCGCTTCGCCATCCGTGGAGGTAGTGGCGGGCAGGCAATGGCCTTTCCTCAGGTCTGCTACATTGGTGCAAGCGTTCCACAGGAGGAGAATGAAAATTGATCCGATGATAAAGTACCTGGGCATACTGCTTCTGCTGCTGGCGCCGGCAGCCGGCCTGGCGCAAACTGCGGGATATTTCGGCCCGTTGATAACGCTGGACAACGGCAAGGTCACCCTTCAAGTCTCGCCCAAAACAGGCCGGATCGTATCTTACCAGCGCACCGGGGAGCAGAACTGGCTGGCCGTCACCGACAAACCGCCCATCCCCGGATTCCCCTGGAATCCCTGGGGCGGCGATCGGGTGTGGCCCACCGTCCAGTCACTCAACCAGCAGATTTATAAGAGCGAAGGCTGCGACCCGGTCATTGACGGACAACCCTGGGATCTCCTCTCCCAGACGCCCGCCAGCCTGGAGATGCGCAGCCAGATTAGCCCACAGCTCGGCCTGCATATCACGCGCCGCATCAAGCTGGTGCCCGACTCCACGAAGGTGATCCATACGTTCCACTTGGAGCGAATAGCGGACAGCCCTTTCCCCGTCCACGTCTGGACCGTTACCGGGATTCGCCCGGGAAACCACATCTGGATAGAGTCCGATCCTGCAATTCCGCACCCTGACAAAAAGCCCTTCAAATGGTGGAGAGATTCAGCTCCATCCACTGAAATTCCGCGTGCATCCCTGATGGAAACCACCCGCGTTCTCCAGGTCCCTCTGCCCGCCAAATCCCTCAAAACCGGCACCTACGGCAGATGGATTGCCGCGGTAAACAACACCTCCGCGTTTCTGCAAACGACAGCTTACCACGCGGACGCTCTCTATCTTGACGCCAGCAACCTCCAGACTTACCTGAGTCCCCAATATGCCATCTACGAAATAGAAACGCTGAGCCCCACGTGGTTTTTGAGAAAAGGCGAGTGTATCGAATGGAAAGTGCAATGGCAGCTTCTGGATTTCCCCTCGCCGGCCGGCACAGATAAGGATAAAGCCGAGTTTCTGGGCTTTCAGCTTCGCAAATGAATAGAGGAGGATATAGGCGGAGCGCGAGATCCAGGCTGGGTTTACAAAAGAGCCGAGGGCCTCGAGCGCAATTATCTTTGCGCCATTGACGCGGGGGAGCCCGGCGGTTTCCCATGACATGACGCCGCCATCCAAACTTCGAGGTCAGTCAGGCCCACTGCCCGAAGTCTCTGTGCCGCCTGCTGGGCGCGCTTGCCCAAACGGCAAGGACGATGCAGGCGCTCTTTCCCACAGACAGGCGCATGACGTGTCCGGGATACAAATCGGCATAGGATGCAACTGATCTCCTACAATGTGGGCTTCCCGATATCATCCCCCACTTAAAATAGAAGCCCAATGTTGATATTATCGCGTGGCGCGCAATTCGGACAAGGCGAAGCACTTAGGTGAGCCCCTGCCGTTGCGAGTGGAAGTGAAAGTAAGCCCCATGCTTTTGAGTGCATAATGAATGGCCTGCGGCGTGCACGTCAGATGCAGCGCCACACGCAACTCCTCCAGAGTGATGTCGGGCTGCTGCCGGACAAGAGTCGCCATCTTGCGACGATGCACCGCCACGATCTTGTACGCCGGACGCGGACGCGGCACCACCGGCGCGATGCTCCCCGTCCTCGACCCCCGCGACACGCAAAACCGCTTCGCCGTCCCCGCCTGACTCTCCCCCGCATCCACACTGGCCACGATCCTCTCCCGCAAATCCATCGATAACGGTTTCATCTCTACCTTTTAATACATCTTTATACTCCTGTACACACC
>JBGGNE010000308.1:0-13248 GCA_041287705.1 Methylacidiphilales bacterium
ATCTGCTGAACTTTGCCCTCACCCAGAATCACCACTCGGTCGCACACCTCAAAGGCTTCCTCCTGATCGTGCGTGCCGAAAAGGGTGGTGAGGCGCGTATGCTCATGAAACATGCGCAGCCAGCGGCGCAGTTCCTTGCGCACCTTTGCATCCAGCGCGCCGAAAGGTTCGTCCAGCAGCAGCACCTTGGGCTCAATCGCCAGCGCGCGGGCCAGGGCGACACGCTGCCGTTGTCCGCCGGAAAGTGTGGCGGGAAAGCGTTTGCCAAAACCCTTCAGCTGAACGCGATCCAGCAGATCGTTCACGCGGATTTCAATCTCCCGATTCGTCGGGCGCGTGCTGCGCGGGCGAACCCGCAGACCGAAGGCAATGTTCTCAAACACCGTCATGTGCTGAAAAAGGGCATAGGACTGGAAGACAAACCCGGCGCGGCGCTGGTACGCGTCTTTCTCGGTCACATCCGCGCCGTGAAAGTTGATCGCGCCGGGGCCGTCATCAGGGAATTCCAGACCGGCAATGATGCGCAGCAGCGTCGTCTTGCCGGAGCCGCTTGGCCCCAGCAGCGCCACCATTTCGCCGGTTTCGACGTTCAGATCGATCCCTTTGAGGGCCTTGAAACGTCCAAACGTCTTCGTGATAGATTCAATCTCTACGCTCATACAATTACCCGGTGTAAGGTGGGTGCAATAGCTATTCTCCGGAGCTCTCCAGAGCATTCTTTGCCTGACGTTCTGATGACCACTCCACGGTGGTTTTCACAATTAAAGTAAAGAGCGCCAGCATGGAAAGCACTGATGAAAGGGCGAAGGCCGCTTCCATTCCACTGTAACCTTCCGCCAGAACCTGAATATGCAACGGCATTGTATTGGTCTTGCCCTGAATATGCCCTGATACGGCGGATACCGCACCGAACTCGCCCATGGCGCGGGCATTGCACAGAATCACGCCGTAGAAAAGACCCCAGCGGATCTTTGGCAGGGTCACATACAGAAAGACCTGCCACCCTCGCGCACCCAGCGTCAGCGCCGCTTCTTCTTCCGCACTTCCCTGGGATTGCATTAGCGGAATAAGAATACGTGCTACAAAAGGAAACGTGACAAAGAGTGTAGCAATAACAATACCGGGCGTATTGAACAGAATAGGGATAACGGGCTGAGTACCATTCCAGAGATAAGCCTTAAGCAGACCTTCGCGGCCGAACAGAATGACAAACATCAGGCCGGCCACAATGGGCGATACCCACAGAGGTAAATCTATAAACGTAACGAGCGCTCTTTTGCCCGGAAACTCGAACTTGGATATAGCCCACGCAGCCGTAAGACCAAAGATCGTATTGAGCGGCACGACGATGGCGGCCACGGTAAGCGTTAAACGAATGGCATGCGCTGTATCGGGATCCTGGAATGATTTCCAGTAGACTTCCACGCCTTTTGCCAGTGCCTCATAAAACACAACAAACAGAGGAACCAGCAGAAACAGTGCAATGAACGTAAGCCCCGTCACAATGAGAAGGGCACGAAACCACAGCGGCTCTGTCGTTGCCTTTAAAGGAGAACGGCGGCGGGGAGTTGCGGTGCCCAGAGATGGTAGAACAGCGTGCGCCATAAATGCGTAATGGTAAAAGAATGAAGAAAACGCACACAGCGCTAGATGCCGGACGCACCCGTAACTTTATTGTTCCATGCCTGTAGTAGATTAACGAGAGCCAGAATGCAGAATGAGAAAAGCAACAGCACGACGCCCAGTGCCGCCGCCTCCGCATACCGGTTCTCCTCAAGGGTAGTATAGATCACTAATGGTGTGATTTCACCTTTCCCCTGGCGATTACTTGCAATAAAGACGACCGAGCCGTACTCGCCCACCGCGCGACCGAAGGCCAGGGTCATTCCGGTAAGCCATGCGGGCAGGACGGCGGGAAAAATAATACGCCAGAATGTTTGCCAGCGATTTGCTCCCAGGCACGCCGCGGCCTCCTCCACATCCATGGAAAGATCCTGGAGCACCGGCTGCAACGTACGGACAACAAAAGGCAACCCGATAAAAGTCAACGCGATGGTAACTCCTATATTGGAGTTCGCCGTGGCCCATCCCGCGTTCCAGCGCTCCGGCCCGATCATCTGGTAGATGTAATAGCCAAAGAGACCTTTCTTGCTGTAGAGGAGCGTAAGGGAAAGACCCGCGACGGCGGTAGGCAGGGCAAATGGCAGATCCACAACGGCATCCGCAAAGCGCCGACCAGGGAAATCATACCGCACCAGTATCCACGCGATGATGAAACCAAAGAATCCGTTAACCAGAGCTGCAATGGCCGAAGCGCCGAAACTGAGCTGATACGATGCAATCGAGCGGTCGCTGCTGATAACGCTCCAGGTATCCGCCCACGGCGCAGTAAACACCTTGCCAACAAGGGCCGCCATGGGAATCAACACCAGTAAACTGATGTAGAGGAGGGTAAAGCCCAGCGTGAGGCGGAAACCGGGCAGAATGGTTCGCCTTCCGAAACGATGGAATTTAGGAGTCGCTGCGTGCATTTTCGAAAGCTTCAAAAATCTATCGATCAAGTCTGTTTAGGCAAGCAAAAAGCTCGGCACGTTGGATCTTCAACACGCCGAGCTAATAGTGCGGCCAGAGAGCGGAGTGAGATTAGAACACCCGCCCTTAACGATATGGGGAATTCCCATCCGAAACTTGGTGTCTTCGCATCTGGGTGAAAAAGTCCCCATCCGAAAGCGTGCCAAGGGAATTTAAACCACCAGGACTCCAAGGCACCAAGTTTCGGACGCGGATTTTCCCAGGTTCGTGTTGTGGGTTGATCTTAAAACGCACCACTTCAGATCACACCCACTCCTTAGACCAAATAACAACGCCTGCGATTGGTCTTACTTCTTCTCTATAAAGATCTGGTCAAAGTAACCGCCCTTGTCAAAGTGCGTTTTGAACGCCTTGGTCCAGCCGCCGAACACGTCGTCGATCTTGGCGAGAGGAATATTGCCAAACAGATCCTTACTTTCCTCAATAACCTTGGCGTTGCGGGGGCGATAGAAATACTTCACACCAATGCGCTGGGCGTCCTCGCTCCACAGGTAATCGGCATAGGCGGTGGCCAGCTTGCGGCTTCCGCGTCCGTCTACAATCTTATCCACAACTGCCACGGGAAGCTCGGCCTGAATGCTGATGGAGGGATAGACGACTTCATACTCACCCGGCGACTGCGTCTTGGTGATAAAGAGAAGCTCGTTCTCGAAGGAAAGCAGTACATCACCGACGGTGCGGTTGGTGAAGGTCGTCGTGGCTGCGCGGCCGCCTGTATCCATGACCACCACGTTCTTGAAGAGCGCGGAGACAAACTCTTTGGCTTTCGCGTCGGTTTCTTTGGGATCGACATCCTTGTTGGCTTTCAGCGCGTAGGCATAGGCGGCCAGGTAAGTGTAGCGGCCGTTGCCGGAAGTCTTGGGATTGGGAACAATCAGTTCGACCTTGGGTTTAATCAGATCGGCCCAGTCTTTGATGCCCTTCGGATTGCCCTTGCGCACCAGGAATACAATGGTGGAGGAAAACGGCGCGGCATTGTCGGGCAGACGAGTGCGCCAGTCTTTGTTCACCAGACCGTTGTCGACCAGGAAGGTGATGTCGGTTTCCTGATTCATGGTCGCAATATCCGCCGCAACGCCGTCCACTATGGATTTGGCCTGCTTGCTGGATCCGCCGAACGACTTGTTGACGATGATTTCAACGCCGTTCTTTTCCTTATAACTCTTCATGAACGCAGCGCCGATATCGGTATAAAGCTCGCGAGCCACGTCAAACGACGCGTTCAGGATGTCTTTCGGTTCATCCGCCGCGCGGGCGGGCAAAATCGCAAACGCAAAGGCGAGCAGCGCAATGCCGAGTCGCCGCATCTTTGGAAAAGAAACCATAGTATTCATCTTTCGCCAGATTAAAGCGAAATCTCCCTAATGTCAATCGACATTGAGATTATTCGTGCGGGGGTATTTCCTGTAAACGCAAAAAAGCGAGCCTGTTTCCAGGGCTCGCTTTGGGATTGCGGATCGGATCGGACGGGCGCAGGCGTTTAGTGCTGGGCGATCGCTTTGGGGTAGAGACTTTCGCCGGCGGTCTTTTGTTCGCCGAGCCACGCCCTGAATTCGTCGGCGGGCATGGCTTTGACCAGGCCCTTCATACCAGCGTGCGACTTGCCGCAGAGCTGTCCGCAGATGACGGTGTATTCGCCCGGGCGGGTAACCGTGAACCAGATCGGGATACGGGTGCCGGGGATGGCGTCTTTGGCGGTGCGGAATTCCGGCACGGCAAAGTTGTGGATAACGTCTTTGGAGGTGATGCGCAGAACAACGGGCTGGCCAACGGGAACGCCCATTTCACCCACCGTCATGATATCATCTTTGCCGGCGGGGTCCGTCGGGTCGATGCCAACGGGGTTGGTGGAGCTCACCAGATTCATGCTTGTGCGTCCAAATTTGCCGTCTGCGCCGGGATAGTGATAGTTCCAGCTGAAGGCCTGGGCGACCAGATTAACCTGCAGGGCGGTTTTCTCATCAGGGAAACCGGCCGTGCGCTGCCACCAGAGAGGAAGTGCAAAACCGAGCAGCAGAACCGCTTCGATCAGTACGACGGTGAATTCCAGATGCTTGAATACGGTGCCCTCGGCGCCATAGTAACTGGCCTGAGGATTTCTGGAAGCGCGGAAACGCCACAGCAGGTAGAGAAAGAACGAGAACCAGCCCACGAACAGGATCAGCATGAACCAGTGGCAAAACTCGATCATCTGATCGATCTGAAAGCCGTGTTGCGAGGCGCTGGCCGGCATGCCAAGAAGTGAATTAAGCATGGAATCGAGGAGAAGATATGATGTGTGGGAGACGGAAAATGATGTGGTAAACCAGCCGGTTATCGATGAGATCGGATCAGGCCTGTGCCGTCGCTGCCTTCAGTTGGGCGGCGTGTTGTTCGGCGGCTGCTACTTCAATGGCCTTGCCGCGCAGATACCAGATAAACGCACCTGCGCTACCCAGCATGACCATCACGACACCAAGCATAAACAGCACTGCTGTATCAATCGCCTCGGTTACCTGTGTGCCGGGAGCTCCATAGCAGACAGGGCAGGCCGAAGCCGTTCCAGGAAGCGCCAGGGTAAGGAGTACTGCTGCGAGCAGTAATGCAAAGAGAGAAGATTTAGACATAGGTCGCAACCAGATTAGTCAGGCAGGTTTTTGGACTTCTGGATGAAGTAGACTTCGTAGCCCACAAGGCCGGCGCCAATGATCAGCGAAACAACAGCGAAGAACAACGAGAGAGGTCCGCCTTCTGATTTCTCGGAAAACAGAAACCAGTATGCCGTCCCCAGGCACAAGATGACCGCGGCCGTGATGAAGACAATATGGAAATGTTTGAGACCCATAACGAAACCTCTGAGAGTTGCTTAATGATGGATAGGATGCTCGAAACCTGCGGACTTATATGGATCCTTGCCCCAGGTGATGGGGTTGTACCATGCCAGCCAGGTGAGCCCGAAAAGGAAGAATGCGCACACCATCGATGCGATAATGATCTGGATAACTGTCTTCTTCTCGCTGACCAAGTGCATGAAGTAGAGCGCTACCAGCCCTGCCTTGATCGTCGCGATGAGCAGTGCCACCACAATATGCCCGGTGGCGCTGAACGGGAGATATGCCACGCCGACGGTGATAGCCGTAAGCACAAGCAGCGCGACGAACACACCAATGTACGTTTTGATGTGGTGTTCCAGATGCTCCAGCTCATGCGGATCCGGCGCGTGCGGATCGTTGGAGGCAGCAGCAGCAGCATGCTTTGTGTCGGACGAATGAGAAGCCATGATGGTGATGAGAAGTTAAGTGCGGTTGGGCAAGATGATGTGATGCTTCCTAGAGTAAATAAAGCACCGGAAAGAGGAAAATCCAGACCAGATCGACGAAGTGCCAGAACAGGCCGGTGACTTCAACGCGGTTGGCGAGCCATTCGGGGTTTTCCTTGTACAGGTTTGCGCCGAATGTTGCCAGGTAGGTCAGCACCAGCATACCGCCAATGATGTGCAGTGCGTGCAGGCCAGTCATTGTGAAGTAGATCGCGAAGAAGGTGCTGTACTTGGGAATGAAGTTACCCCAGCGCACAATGTCCTCGGTATCGATCTTGATCGGCGTGCCGTGATCGGAAGAACCACCGCCACCGTGAGGTTTCACCGTGACTTCCTTCGGTGCGTCTCCGCCGTGGCCGTGGCCGCCCTTTTTGGCGTCGGGAATGATTTCCAGGAACTTCTGTTCCGTTATCTTCTTGCGATCAACGGTACCGTGAAGGTGGCCGGTGATCTCATACGCTTCGATGGTGGTATATTCCTTCGTGCCGGCATTCGCTTCATGAAGCGCGCCTTCGTATTTAGCGAAGGCCGCCTTCTTGATGAAGACGCCGTAGTGAACAAACTTGTCGTTATATTCCTTGCTCTTCACCCCAAGGAAGATGGCAGCGCAGCCGATGGTGAGCGCCATGTAGAACTGGTAGGTGCCAGGCGTCAGGAAGCTGCCGAAACGGCGGCGCTTTACCGCTGCCCAGGCCATCACCATGGTGATGGACGAGCAGATCAGCACAGCCGTGTTGAACAGACCGAGCGGGATATCCAGGATCTCCTGGTAGGGCCAGTGCTCCGCACCCAGACGCAGGAAGATGTAGGAGGAGAACAGACCGCCGAAGAGCATGACTTCGGAAGCCAGGAAGAGCCAGATACCGAGTTTGCCATTGTACAGGCCGCTGTCGGGGCGGGGCTTGACGATATACGGAATCAGCTCGTGCTGCTCGTGATCGTGACCAGCGTCGTGCGCATGGTCGTGGGATGACGGAGAATGTGCCATGAGATCAGATAAATAGGGGTGTGAGGCGAATGTCAGCCTGACTCTTAGTGTTTACCTTTGAATTTATCGGCGGGATCATAGCCGGGTTCCGTCTGAGGGAAGTAGTCCGTCGGGTGACCGGGGACGCTGTACTCATACGCACCGCGGTATACCTGGATGGGCTTCGTGAAGTTGCCGTGGGGTGGGGGTGAAGGAGTGTCCCATTCGACCGTCGTGGCATGCCAGGGGTTGGTGCTTACCTTTTCGCCAAACCAGATGCTGTAGAAGAAGTTGAAGATGAAGGGAATCTGCGCCAGCAGCAGCAGGAACGCGGAGACCGTGATGAACTGGTGCCAGTAGAGGATGCCGCCGAGCAGATCGCTGTAAGAGGCGCCACCGTCAAAGCCGCGGCGATGCATGCCGGACATACCCTGGAGGAACATCGGCATGAACACGCAATTCATCAGCAGGATGGTCGGCCAGAAGTGCACATGACCCAGGAAGTCGCTCATTTTCCTTCCCGTCGCCTTTGGATACCAGTGGTAGATGGCACCAAACGCTCCCGTGATAACGCCCGGCGCAACCACGTAGTGGAAGTGACCGATGACGTAGTAAGTATCGTGCAGATAAAGAACCGGGGCGCTGAATGCGAGAGGGATACCCGTAAGACCACCTATACCGAACAGCGGGATGAACGCCGTTGCGAAGAGCATCGGAACCGTGAACCGGATCGAGGCGCCCCACAGCGTGATCAGCATTGCGGTAAGGATGAGCACCGATGGAATCGAGATGATAATCGTGGTCGTCTGGAAGAACGCGGCTACTTTTGTGCCCATGCCCGTCAGGTACATGTGGTGAGCCCATACAATGAACGACAGGAAGCCGAGCACCCACACACCAACAACCATGGTGTTCTGACCCCAGATGGGCTTGCGGCTGTTGCACGCGATGATTTCCGTTACCGCACCAATGGTGGGCAGGATGAGCACGTACACTTCAGGGTGACCGAGAAACCAGAACAGATGCTGATAGAGGAGAGGGGAGCCGCCGCCGCTGTAGGTTGCGGTGATCGGCACATTTTCCCATACCAGGCCGTCGGGCATAAAGAAGCTGGTGTGCGCCACGCGATCCATCAGCTGCATAATACCGGCGGCTTCCAGAGGAGGGAACGCCAGCAGCAGCAGGAACGCGGTGACAAGCTGTGCCCACACAAAGAAGGGCATGCGCATCCACGTCATACCGGGAGCGCGCAGCTGAACAATCGTGGCGATAAAGTTAACGGAACCGAGCAGCGAAGAGGTGATCAGGAGCACCATTGCGACAAGCCAGATCGACTGACCGGTCATCAGGCAGCTTAGGATGCTGTCGGGATTCAGCGGAGGATTGGAAAGAACCGAGAGCGGAGGATAGGACGTCCAGCCCGACTGAGCGGCACCGCCTTCCACCGCGATGGCCGCAGGAGTTACACCATCCGGCCCGAACCCGCCGTTGCCGGGAATCCAGAAGCTGAAGAGCATGAGCAGACCGCCCCACAGGAAGAGGTGATAGCTGGCCATGTTCAGGCGGGGGAAACACATATCGCCCGCGCCTATCTGCAGCGGCACCGCAAAGTTACCAAATGCGGCGAAGCCGAGAGGCACGATCGCTAGGAACACCATGATAGTGCCGTGCATAGCGCCGAGCTGATTATAGAAGCTGGGCTGCATGACGCCGCCGGGCATGTTCTTCTTGCTGAAGAGGAACTCGGCCAGCGTGCCTTCTTCAGGCTTTGGCGGCGCGCCTTCTTTTTCCTTGAAGTCGTGCGCATAACCGAAGGTCGCTTTCACGTTCTCGCCAATACGATGAACAAACTTGGAGGGCGCTTCCGTTACCTTATGAAATACATTGGCCACGGTGAGCGGCTGACCGGGATAGGCGATGCTCCAGCGCATCATCAGCACCATAAAGAAGCCGAAGAGCAGGAACAGAAGCGACGTAATCAGGTACTGCAGACCGATCGTCTTATGGTCCGTGGAGAAGACGTATTTGCCCCAGAAGCCAGGCTCATGATGCGCGTGCGCGTCATGATGTCCATGAGCATGATCCGCGTGCTTTGCGGTACCGGGGGTGGAGTGTGAGGTTGCGGGAGTAATTTCCGCGTGTGAAGATTCGGAGGCGTCATCCATAAGGCGTGAACTAGATCGGATTGGCATGATCCTACATGCGGTGAAAATCAAAGAAAGGAGAATTTTGTGGTTTGGGCCCGAGAATGTGAAATTTTTCACAAGCCATTAAAACGCCTGCAATCAGACGGTGGTGACAGCACCGTAAAAGCGACCCTGAAGAGCCTTTGCAATGGCCATGCAGCCGGCTAAGCCTCAGGTACTTATGCATGCCTGAGATCGATTCTCAGTTAGGCCGTTATGCGCGCGTTTACCCGCTGTATTAGATCCCGAAATCAGCGCCTTAGCTTCTGCTTATACTTTCAGATCCTGAAATGGAGCCAGTTTGCGGACGACATTAACACGCTTGTATGTGTTTTTACTAAAAGTGCGTATAAGGTGTAATAGCGCCATCAAGGGATTCATTTTTAGCGGCTAAGGCTATTTTCTACAGGTTTTGTTGTTACATTACGGGTCGGAACGTTTTTCTGATACAAAGGGCCAACAGGGAGCCTTGCCGAGCTTAGTCGTTTGTATCCATCAGGATAGATCAAAAAAGTTTTGAACTAATTAGCTTGGCAATTCGCGTCGGGTTAGGCTCATATACATGGCCTTAGATCTACACGCTTTACCGACTGCATGAACTCCGCCTTTAACGTCCTTTGCCACACTATCGCGAAGTTCGACTTTAACCACAAAGTCGAAGAAGACAGGCAGGCTGTCGTTCTCGATTTTGGCGAACCGTCAGGCATGTGCCTCATCGCGGTGGAAGGCGATCGCCTTTCCATCTACGCGCCTCTGGAAATTGAAGTTCCGGAGTATCAGGCCGCTCACGTGATGGAGGCCGTTCTGCGCATGAACACGCTGCTGGAACTTGGCCGTCTGGATATGGATCTGGATACCAATGAACTTCAGTGCGTTCTGGTCACCCACCTGCCCGGCGGCTTTCTGGACGAACAGGCCGCGGGCCATCTCATTGCACATTTCCTGCTGATGATGGTCTGGTGCGAAAAGGTTCTTGCCGCTGTCGTGGATGACAACGTGGCCCCCGTCGACGCTATCCAGCAAGTCCGCACCCGCCTGCATTCACCGGCGGACGAAGATATCCTGCCCAGTTAGTAAGCCGGTATGTTGCTGTATCTGTTGCCGGCGCCTTCCAGAGGCAATAGTCCTGATCTGATCCCGGTGTCCGTGCACATGAGTTTTGTCCCGCCAAAATGGCTCCGCTGCGACAGAGTCATTTCGTGCCCATAGTCTGGGATTGCCCGAACGCAGCGAGATAGCCTGTGGTAATCATCCCATGATTCCCAACCCCGGTCGGGTCAAAGGCTTTATTGAACTTCTTGGCAGTTGGGGTGCATTCAGTATACCCTGTGCGCTTGCTGTTAGCTGATTGTCGGATCGACGCCGTGGGGCGTTGGTAAGACCAATTCGATGGTAAGGAGCCTCCAGAAAATAACCTGCGCAACTTAAGCCGCCGCTTTTGAGCGAGAGCAGCGTTGGAATTCCGGTCGAGCATTAGTAGTCTAATGCACTCCCTCCATTCCGCCTTGCTCTCATCTCAAAAATCGACGACTTAAGTTGCACAGTTTATTTTCCGGAGGCTCCTAAGCTCCTTCTATATGATGCCCCGACTTCTCCTTTTTGCCCTTCTGGGGCTGCTGGCACTGCGCGCGCCCCTTGAAATGGGCGTGGCCGCGGAGCCTTTGTCTCGTGAGCGTCTTTCGCTGGATCGCGGCTGGCTCTTTCATCTGGGGGATATCCCTTTCCCCGCTATTCAGGGCCATCAGAACAGCTACAGCAACGCCAAGGCAGGCAAAGCCTGGGGAGCCGCCGCGCCGGACTATGACGACTCGACCTGGCGCGAGCTGGATCTGCCGCACGACTGGGCAGTGGAAGGGCCGTTTGATGAGAAGGCCAACCTTTCCCAGGGATATCGCCCCCGTGGAATCGCCTGGTACCGGCGCCACTTCAAGATTCCCGCCGCTGATAAGGGGCGCCAGCTGGAGCTGCAGTTCGATGGCGTGGCCACCCACTGCACCGTCTGGGTCAACGGCATGCTGGCCCACCGCAACTGGTGCGGCTACACCTCTTTCTACATCGATATAACCCCCTTCGCCCGCTACGGCGACACCCCCAACACTGTAGTTGTGCGCGTGGACGCCAACGCGATGGAAGGCTGGTGGTACGAAGGTGCGGGAATCTATCGCCACACATGGCTGGTGAAACGGAGCCCGGTGTACGTGGTTACCGACGGCGTCTTTGCCCAGCCTGTGCAGGAGGACGCCACGGGTGGGCGCACTTCCATCTCCTGGTCCATCCCCGTGGAGGTTACCCTGAACAACATCAGCAAGGACGCCGCCCCTGTGGTGGTGGAATCCACGCTGCTGGATGCCCAGGGCAACGAAGCCGCGCGCGCTACTGCCGCCGCATCTGTTCCGCCGCTGACCGACACGATCGTCACGGCTTCCATGTCGTTGACGTCGCCCCGCCTGTGGACGCTGGAGGATCCCGCCATGTACCAGGTCCGCACGGTGATTCGTCAGGATGGACGGCAGGTGGATTCCGTGACCACGACGTGCGGTTTCCGGACGATACGCTTTGACGCCGACAAGGGCTTCTTCCTTAACGACAAGCCCGTGAAGCTGAAGGGCGTGTGCGATCACCAGGATCACGCCGGTGTCGGCGTGGCCATGCCTGAAGCGCTGTGGGAATTCCGCCTGCGCCGCCTGAAGGAGATGGGCGTGAACGCATACCGCTGCGCCCATAATCCCCCTTCCAGTGAATTCCTCCACCTCTGCGACCGCATGGGCATGCTGGTGATGGACGAGAACCGCAACTTCAACTCTACGCCGGAGTACCTGCGCCAGCTGGAGTGGATGGTGCGTCGCGATCGTAATCACCCCAGCGTCATCCTCTGGTCGGTGTTTAACGAAGAACCGATGCAGGGCACTGAAAACGGCTATGAAATGGTGCGGCGCATGAAGGCCGTGGTCAATCGCCTGGACACGACGCGGCCCGTAACCGCAGCGATGAATGGCGGCATGTTCAGTCCGGCCAATGTCTCCAAAGCTGTGGACGTCGTTGGATTCAATTACCAGCAGGACTCGTACGACCGCTTTCATAAGGAAAACCCGACGGTGCCTCTGACGAGCTCCGAAGACACCTCCGCATTTATGACGCGCGGCGAATACGTCACCGACAACAAGCGCAACATCAAGGACAGCTACGACACGCAGCGCGCAGGGTGGGGCGCCACACATCGCGACGCATGGAAGGCCATTGCCACCCGCCCCTTTGTTGCAGGCGGCTTTGTCTGGACCGGCTTCGATTATCGAGGCGAACCGACACCCTTCACGTGGCCCTCGGCGGGATCCTTCTTTGGATGCATGGACCTGTGCGGTTTCCCCAAAGCCGCCTATTATCTCAACCAGGCCATGTGGATAGAGGATCGCCCCATCCTGCAACTTATCCCTCACTGGAACTGGCCCGGAAGCGAAGGCAAGCCCATCAAAGTCATGGCGCTCACGAATGTCGATACCATCAGCCTTACGCTCAACGGCAACCCGGTAGGGGAAGAAAAGCCCGTTGCGCGGTTCGACATGATAAGCTGGGACGTCCCTTATCAGCCCGGAAAGCTCGAAGCCATCGGTAAGAAAGGCGGCAAGGAAGTTGCGCGCTGCACGGTTGAAACCACCGGCGAGCCGGCCAGCCTGCAGCTCATCCCGGACCGGCTCGGCCTTGCGGGCGACGGACTCGATGCCCAGCCCATTACCGTGCAGGCGCTCGACGCCCGGGGCCGCGCAGTCCCCACGGCTAATCTGATGGTGGAGTTTGAGCTGGCAGGGAAGGGCGCCGCTATCATTGGCCTCGGCAACGGCGATCCCAATAGCCACGAACCCGAAAAGGGCAACAAGCGCAGCCTCTACAACGGTCTCGCCCAGGTTATCGTGCGGACACAGCCCGGCGCTGCCGGGACCGTAACGCTTCGCGCCAAAGCGGAGGGACTCGCGCCGGCAGAAGTCACCCTGCAGATCGTTGCCGCTCCCACACCGCCCTTTGTGGAGAAAGCCGCCGCTGTCCTCACTCTGCTGAACTGGCGCATGTCCCCCGTCACCACCGCCGCTCCCGATCCCAACCAGGCACTGGCCGATAACGACATGAACAGCTGGTCGCCCGTGGAGCCGGGAAAGCTTCAGCCTTACCCCAACGGCAGCTACGCCCTCTACCGCATCCGTTTCCAGCCCGGC
>JBGGNE010000309.1:0-7678 GCA_041287705.1 Methylacidiphilales bacterium
TGGATTCCGAGCGAAATGTATTTTCGGGATGTAAGGGAGCCCTATCTGGAAGAACGAGGAAACAAGGATGTGTTCGAGAAGAGCCTTGTGCGAGAGCCTATATTCTTTAGTTCTTATCTGGTCAAAGATGGGCGGTTGTACTTGCGTTATATGGTGCGCACTAATTCAATTCTGCTTCCGATAGGATTCTTTTATTTGACATGGACGCCCGAATCTGTGGAAAGCCTTCGTAAAGCTCATCCCGAGCTGGAATCAATGTGGCCCGACCCCAGCGCCAGAAACGGCGGCGTGCCGTGGATTAAGTAGACAGCTTCAAGCCCTATATCCCATGCGCCAGCCGTGTGACGATGAAGATGGCCAGCATGCACACGATAATAAGGGCAGAACGCGGCTCAGTATCGCCCCAGCGCAGAGTGACCTGGGGAGCGGCCAGCAGTGTCAGCAGAAAGGCGATGCCCCACCACGAGAAATAGTTGGTCAGCGGGATGGGCAGGTCGTTGGCAGACCTCAGCCAGATCCAGTATTGCTTGATGTAGACGGCAAAAGGTTCCAGGACGAAATCAAACATGGTGGCCAGCACCGCCACGCTGACAGCCTGCACCCGGGCGGAGGCAAACGGAATGAACTGCCTCACCAGGATGAGGAAATTCGTCATGACGATCAGCCAGGCCAGGGGAATCGTGATCGGCAGGATGCCGCCGATGCGCGGGCCAAAGGCGTCCGTATAGACGTAGGGCCCAAAGGGATAAGTCGTCAGAGTCCCTACTGTCTCCAGGATTCCTGAGACGACCATGACGATAACGCCCCACTTGACCGCCTCTGCCCGACCCCACTGGCGTACTGCGGCAAAGTGAGTGTTCACCGCCGCCAGAATGATCAGCACGACGTCGCCCCACAGAAGGCAGAGGTAGACGAAATGCTGGATAAACCAGGGCGTCCAGCTCAGCCACGAAAGCCGATACGCATCGCTCGGCTGTACGCGGAATGGTGCGAACGACAGCCCGCACACGACCCAGAATAGGAACGCCACCATCGCCCCAAACTCCACTGCGTTCCAACGCCGCACAGTGGCCAGTGCGGCGGCGGGGATGTCTCGTGGCGATACTGGTGGGAACATGTCGGGCTGTTTCGATCAATCAGTGCAAATGCGGATGGGAACAAGGGACGAGATCCCAATAAAAGGGTCCAGCGTCACGCTGGCTGGCCGGCTAGCTTTTGGGGGCGGGGACGATGGGCGACATCGAACGGCTGGTGCCGGATTCACCTGCTTCATGATATTCCGCGTCGGTATTCACCTTCCAGCAATCGTAGTCACCGCCGTCGATGTTGCGCGCGGCCAGCAGCGCGGTCATCATGGAGTGATCCTGATTATTGTAGTGGTGCATGCCATTGCGGCCCACCGGCTGGATATTGCTGAATGTATTCAGCCAGTTCTTAATCACATCCACGTGCTTGTGATATTCCTGATCATAGATCGGGTAAGCCTTGGGCATGCGCACGATAAAGGCCTTTTCGATCTTGTCCGGCTTTGCCAGGCCGATTTGACCGATTTCTTTGGTGGCCAGCTCCTGCAGCTTTTCGTCGCTCATCGTCCACATTTCATCGCCTTCAAAGCAGAAATACTCCAGGCCCAGGGAAGTCTTGGACGAGTCGGGCACCATTGCCGCGCTCCAGTTCTTGTAATTCTGAACGCGACCCACCTTGACGGAAGGATCATGGATGTAGATCCACGTATCGGGGAAAATATCAGGCTCATTTACCACCAGACAGACGCTGAGAAAATCCCGGTAGCGCAGCGATTTCGCAGCCTTTAATACAGCATCTGGTGCGGCAGGTGTCATGGCCAGAATGAGTTCCTGCAGCGGAATGGATGAGATGAAGCGATCTCCGTGCTGCTCCACTTCGCGTCCGTCCTCCGTCACGCCGGAGATGTGGGAGACCCGATTGCCCTGCCAGTGCACGTGCTTAACAGTGTGGCCCATCAGTACCTGACCGCCGTCTTTGCGAATCGTATCGGTCGCCGTCTCCCACATCTGGCCCGGGCCCAGACGAGGATACAGAAACTGCCGAATCAGCGTCTTCGCGGTCGGCTCCGCCTTCTTACCGGCGAAAGCGTTCAGAATGGCCTCACGCAGGGACAGGCCCTTAATGCGTTGCGCCGCCCAGTCCGCGCTGATCTCGTTGCAGTCGATGCCCCATACTTTCTCGGTATAGCTCTTAAAAAAGATCGAGAAGAGTTTGCGGCCAAAGCGGTTGACTACCCAGTCTTCCAGCGAGGGCTCGGGCTTGATCGGGAACATGCGCGCGTACAGATAAGAGAGCACAACGCCCGTGGTCGTCACCGGACCCAGCTTCAGGAAGGCGTCCATGGCTTCCAGCGGGTAGTTGAAGAACTTGCCCTTGTAGTAGATGCGGGAGAGGCGAGGGCACTCGATCAGGTCATTCGGCATGATGCGGTGCCAGACTTCGTTCACCTCATCGGACTTGCTGAAGAAACGGTGGCCGCCGATATCGAACCGGTAGCCCTCCTGCTCCACGGTGCGCGAGATGCCGCCCACATACCGGGGGTCGCTCTCCCACACAACTACGGGATGACCGGTCTGGGACAGCGCCCAGGCGGAGGTAAGTCCGGCGGGGCCGGCGCCCATCATCACGCACGTTTCGCGCGATGCATCAGCTGATTCTGTCGTGGGGGATTCAGTGGGCGAAGACATGGTGGAAAGAAGGCAGACAATTTCCGCAAAAGCGATGGCACTGGCAAGAATCTTCGACATCTAATTCCGCCAGTGCAGGGGAGTCGTTACAGATGCGGAAATTCTCTGCGGGATCGGCAGAGCAAAGGTTTGGAAAGTTAACACGATTGTGGCACGCTTTTGTGCATGTCCAGTTTCCTTATTCCGCCGCCCGGTTACCGCACGCTGGAGTATTACCACGTGGATGCGTTTGCCAAGGAACCTTTTACGGGAAATCCCGCCGGCGTCGTACTGGGCGCGGAGGGTTTGCCGAACTCGATTCTGCAATCGATAGCCGCCGAGAATAATCTGTCGGAGACCGCTTTCCTGCTGTGGGAAGGGGAGGGTGTCAGGCCTGAAGTTTATGCCACGGGATCCGCAGCGAGTGTAATCTCTCCCGGGACATCTCTTTTCAGCCCCGTAACTCTGAAAACGCCCTGGCGCATGCGCTGGTTTACCCCAACGGTGGAAATCGACCTGTGCGGACATGCGACCCTTGCGGCGGGCTACGTCATGATTGAGCGCGCAAAGACTGAGGGAAAACGTTTGCCGGCGGTAGCGTTCGACACGCGCAGTGGCATTCTGAGTGTGCAGGAAGTGCCGGGATCCACCTCAGGCCCGGACCTGAAGATGCGCTTTCCGATCATTGAACTTACCCGGCCTGCGGATGCCGTTGAGCTGTCCTGGCTCTCGGAAGTGCTCGGTTGTCCTGTGACGGAGGCCTATACCTGCGGGGAGACAAGCACGGAAATTGACCTCGGATCTGATGTGGAGGAGGGAGAGAAGGAAGCAGAAGCAGTGAGTACGACCGAGGGCACGGCCAGCATCCACAAACGAGATGTCGTGAATCGACACCCGCACAAGGGCAAATGGATGGCCGTGCTGGAAAGCGCCGAGCTGGTGCGTTCCCTAAACCCGGATATGAAAGCGCTGGCATTGGCCGTCTCACATAGTCTGATTGTAACCGCGCCGGGAGATGACGCGGCCTCGATTGACCGTAGCGAGGGCAAGGGCACGACTGCCGCCGGCACAGGTGCAAGCCCGGAATTCACCACCACCACGCGCGAGATGATTCCTCCCGGAGAACTGCCCCGGGCTGAGGAAGGCGCATCTGCTCCCTTTCCTACCGGCGAAACGCGTGCGGGCGAGGAATCGGGGGGCTCTGCGTTCGCATCCACTCGCCCGGACTTTGTATCCCGTTTCTTTGCGCCAGCTATGGGGATACCGGAGGATCCTGTCACCGGCTCCGCCCACTGCGCGCTGGTTCCTTACTGGTCCAGACGCCTTGGCCGCAATACGCTGGTCGCCCGGCAGCTTTCCTCGCGCGGCGGCACGCTGTGGTGCATTCTGGAAGGCCATCATGTCATGATTTGCGGCACCGCGCGGCTTTATTCCCATGGCCGTCTTCTCGTGCCTGAAGTTCCGACAGCCGGAGCATCATGACTCAATCGATTGGCGGATGGGATTATATGGCCGGTAGCTGTCCAGACGCAAATACCGTTGAGATGGTAATTCGATGATGATGGTCTTTCGCCTCCCATACTGGGCTCGGCTCTTCACGCAGGGATACCTGGCCCGATTGCTGGCGGTGACAGTCTGCGGCGTGATTCTCGCAGCCATTGCATTATGGTTCGCCATGGGTGGCTTGCATTTTCGTAGCAGCCATATTACCTGCCTGTCCTGGAACCGCGATGGCTCACAACTGGCGGCAGCGTATGCGGACGGCTCCATCGATCTGCTGACCTACGATGCCCGCGGCAACGTCTCTGTACGCAGGCTGGTTCCACCGGGGCCGCATTACCCCGTCTCTCACAGCATGTTGATAGAAGCGCTGCAGAGGAGTCCCGACGGCACAATGCTGGCCGGCAGTCGCCGGGGCGGGGTCACTGTCTGGCGCCTTGATACCGGAGTCGAACTGATGACATGGACGGATATAAACAATCCCTTGGTCAACACCGTTCAGGTAAATAACTGCAAGTGGCGCTCCGACGGAAGTTTGCTTATCTATAGCATTCTGTCCGACATACTGGTCTGGGACCCAGGTGAGGGTGCTCCGCAGAAGATTGGAAATCACTTTTTTGGATTCAATCAGTGTCTGGATCTCAACGGGCATTCTGCTCCTAACACGATAGACACGCGCACAAGCGATGAAATCGTCTTCTATTTGGCAGAGTCTCGCCACAAAACCTCAGGTTCAGTTCAATTCTCATCTCCGGCTGCAAACTGGGTTGAGGAAATCAATCCGTCATTCTGGATGCCGTCCGAGCTGTTTAATCTCCAGCAAAAACGTATTGTCCGAAACTTGTATGACTCGGGTTTCAGCGGTTTAGAGCGCAGTATTAGCCCGGATGGCTCCTTCATTGCATTTGGGACCGTAATCCGGCTTGCGCCGATGGCTATCGCAAATCCCCTCGCAATTGACCTGGATGCCGGGCTAATGGTCGAAGTTTACTGTCGCGTCCCCGGAGGGCGGGGCTGGTTCCATACGGCGAGCTTCCCCATCCCGGGTACTTTTCGTCTATTTATGGGAATGGTCCTTGGAAGTGAAGATCTGGCATTTCACTGGAGCCCCGACAGTCGGTATCTTGCTCTGAAGTATCAGTGTACAGGCAGGGCGCAGGGCTTGAGACAGGGAACCATGTCGTCGGAGCTCATCATCTGGAAAGTGATGGCCAAAAAACTGGTGCTGCATCAGGTGCAGGACTTTTCTTCCGGCTGTTCGGAATCTATCGGTAAGGCGGTGATTCTTCCCGGGACGAAACTCATTCTTGCGACCGCATTGCCTGGCAAAATAGCCTTCCACCCTGACTTCCGCAATCTGGCGGAATCTGTTCAAATAAGCCTGACGCAGCAGGAATGGTATTTTAGCTGTATCCGCGCATATCCGCTCCAGTATGAACCTAATAAATGAGGAGACTCTGCAGCACGGATTGCACGTCTGGCTTATTAAGCGAGGCAGGCGAAAGTATAAATAAGAACGGAGCTCCAGGAGTCCGCTCAGTCCATATAGCCTTCCGCCTTCAGATAGCGCATCATCTGGGCGCGCTCCTTGCGGCTAAGTTCGCCGTCTACGCGGATGAAACGTTTGCCGTCAGATTCCAGAACGGAGATGGTGCGGCCATTGGTGCGCACACGGATCTGGTGGACGAGTTCGGCGTTGGCAAAATGATCGGTAGGGATATCGAGCGAAGACTCGTCAAACTCGCGGTCCTGCCAGCTTTCGGAAACCTGATGCAGCTTTCTCAGCCACAGCCACCAGATCAAAAAGAACACCCCCAGTGAGGCTATGGCCGTGAGGCCAACCACTGCGATAAGAACAGAAACCGAGATATTATCGTTCACAGGCTGGTTTGGCTAAAAGATTACCCGGAATCTCGCTTGGATCAGCGCAGGCTGCGCATTGGCAACTTAACAGCAACTGAGGAAAAGCTGGATCACGAACGTATCTGAAACAGCTACGTAACATGTATCAACCATCCCCAGAGGCAAAAGTTGCGAACGTCGTTTCAAATTGCGGCGAAAGTCGTGTGTGACAGCTTGCACTATCCTCCTGGAAAAGTGCTTGCTTATCTTACACTGCCATCGTCCCGCAACGCAGAGCGCCGGTATTCTTATCCCAGGCACAGCAATTTAAGCCCATTTTTCTGCTATTCACAAGTGGAAATACAGAGGGAAATTACAGGGTGGAGGAGGGGTGAAGAGCCCTCACTTTCAGCCAAAAAGTGCGACATGTCTCCCCAGAAGCTTATTCGGGATAAAATACCAGAATCTTAACCCAAATGTTTCCTTTTATTTTGTGGGATCGGACGATGACGCACTTTTTGCTTTGGCTGGCTTCTTTGGCGCTGCTGCCGGCTTCTTTTCCGCAGTCGCCGGCCTGGCTTTGGTTGCGGGGGTATTTAGTGCCTTCAGCGCTTTGGGAACGTTGGAGGGGCGCAGAATCAGCAAACCGCGGGAGGCCTTGGGCTCGGTGGCGCAGTAGGCATACTCAATATTTATACCTTCATCTGCCAGGCGCTGCGTAATATCCGCCAGGCTGCCCGGCTTGTTATTCCCTTCAATCATCAGCACGTCGCTTTCCAGGACCAGGCAGCCATGCTGCTCCAGAACGCGCAGTGCGGCACGGGGCTGATCGACAATCATCCGCACTACTGAATGGTCGATCGTATCGGACGTCGTGATTGCGTAAATATTGATCGCCGCTCTAGATAATGCCCGGCATACGGCCGCGAAGGTTCCCGGCTTGTTAGCCAGAAATAACGCTAGCTGGGTGGCGACCGAAACGGGTGCGGACATGATGGGTTAGCGGGTAGGTAAGAAGAACGGTGTGTTGGGACAACGATTAATTGTTTCTCTCTTAAACAGGGCCGGGGACACTACAATTGGCCTGCGTGACGCTAATGCGCTCCTGAAGACAACCTTAAGTGGAGCGTGCCGTTTGGGCGGAGGAGGGCGGCGTGGTGCACCGTGCACAAAAAACTTGTCCTGCACTCTGTCCAAATGAGTTAAGGAGTCGCCGCTGAATAACCTATTGAATTTAGTCTCTCGCTTTTTAGCGATAGCGGCGTTGGAATTCCGGTCAGCGCCTTATTCTCATGCACTCCCTCCATTCCGCCTTGCTCTCATCTCAAAATCGAGACCCAGGTTCAATAGTTTATTCAGCGGCGACTCCTAAGTACAATTGCTCTACGCTTGACCTCGGTTTGCGCGTCTGGCGATGCCATGTTCAAATGAGCGTAACATTCACCAGACGCGTTGCTATCTCCTAAGCTGTGGCAGAAGCCGGATCAGACCTTGGCTGCTTCCGGTGCCGGGGGCACTACCGTGATGGCGGCCTTGGTCGCGTGCGGCGTCACTTTCCAGAAGAGTTCCTGATACTTCGTCCAGTCTCCCAGAACCGTGTGAGCCACGGCGCTGTCAGTGAGCTCCAGATGCTTGTAGATCAG
>JBGGNE010000310.1:0-7798 GCA_041287705.1 Methylacidiphilales bacterium
GAAGTACAACAGGTTACCGCAGCACTTTCCGTCGAAACCATCGACAGGGTCGTAGACGAACTGGCGGCGCTTAAAGAGCGCGGCGGCCGCCTCTTTATCCTGGGCGTGGGCGGCAGCGCCGGCAATGCGTCCCACGCAGTCAACGACTTCCGTAAACTGGTAGGAATTGAAACGTATGCTCCTACCGATAACGTCTCGGAGCTGACCGCTCGCACCAATGACGAAGGCTGGCCCACTATCTTCGAAGCATGGCTGAAGGTAAGCCGGCTGAAGGCGCAGGATGCCATTCTCGTATTCTCCGTAGGCGGCGGCAGCCTGGAAAAGAATGTAAGCCCGAACCTGGTGACGGCGCTTCAGTATGCCAAAGAAGTCGGCGCCCCCATTCTCGGCATTGTAGGTCGTGATGGCGGCTATACAGCAAAGGTCGGGACCGCTGTTGTCGTTGTCCCCACGGTGAATCCCGACCATGTGACCCCGCACTCCGAGGCATTCCAGGCCGTGGTGTGGCATCTCTTTGTTTCGCATCCGCGCCTTAAGGCAAATGCGACGAAGTGGGAAAGCACAAAGTAATTCGCCCCAACCTGTACGGCACGCATCCTCTTCCCTCTACCCAAATGGTGGAAACACTGCCCGCATCTTCGGTTGCTATCACCACGGCCCGTCGCGCTGTCTTTCTGGACCGCGACGGCGTGATCAATCGCCCCGTGGTGCGCGATGGCATGCCATTTCCGCCGGCCACCGCGGCGGAATTCGAATTGCTGGATGGTGTACCGGAGGCGTGCCGCATGCTTCACAATGCGGGCTATCTTTTGATTGTCGCCACCAACCAACCCGATGTGGGCCGCGGCACGACACCCCTCGAAACCGTTGAGGCTATCCATCGCCACATGCTGACGCTTTTGCCGGAAATCGACCGAGTGGAAGTGTGTTACCATCCCGGCGGACAGCCGCCCTCGCCTGACCGCAAACCGGCTCCCGGTATGCTGCTGCGTGCGGCAGCGGAAATGGGCATCGATCTCAGTGCCAGCTTTATGGTGGGAGACCGTTGGCGTGACGTAGATTGCGGACACGCCGCGGGTTGTCGCACGTTCTTTATCGACTACGGCTATACAGAAGCGCTGCGATGCCAGCCGGACTTTACAGTGCGCTCTCTCCTCGACGCAGCGAGCTACATGGTACTGCCGCGCTTTGCGGTTGCAACGGATGAATAAAGCCCGTAAACCAGAACGCAAGTTTCGTTCACAGATTACTCGCAAGTAAGTTATTTCGTTTCGTCAACACATTATCTTCATGACACCGCTTCAAGAGCTTGGGATTCAAATATTCGCCGATGGCGCCGATATCGCCGGCATCGCGTCCATGTACAGCAATCCCCTCATTAAGGGTCTTACCACCAACCCCACGCTTATGAAGAAAGCGGGCATACGTGATTACGAATCTTTTGCGAAAGAAGTGCTGTCGATTGTCAAAACGAAGCCGATTTCCTTCGAAGTCTTCTCTGATGACTTCCCCGAAATGCGTCGTCAGGCGTTAAAGATCCGGGACTGGCAGGAAAACGTATACGTCAAGATCCCGATCACCAACACCCGTGGTGAATCCTCTCTGCCGCTGGTGGAAGAACTGGCGAAAGAAGGCGTGAAGCTCAACATTACCGCTCTGCTCACTCTGGCCCAGGTACGCGGCGTGGCGACCGTTCTCTCACCTGAAGTCCCCGCCGTGGTTTCTGTATTTGCCGGACGTATTGCTGACACCGGCGTTGATCCCATGCCGATCATGCTGGCCAGCCGCGCGCTGCTTGCCGATCTGCCGAAGACCGAATTGCTCTGGGCAAGCGTCCGCGAGATCCTGAATATCCGGCACGCCGCTGCTGTGGGATGCGATATTGTGACAGTGCCCCACGACATTCTTTCGAAAGCGCTCAAGATGGATGGTATTGACCTTGCCCTGCTTTCCCTGGACACCGTAAAAATGTTCGAGAACGACGCGCGTTCTTCCGGATTCACGCTGTAAACAAAGCGGAGTCTCCTGGCCGCTAATGCGTTGATAATAAATGCATTAGTCGCTTCATCATGCTTTCGATCAAGCCTATTGCCGGATGTGACGCGGGAGAATCGTGGACATTTCCCATAACACAGCTATTATTTAAGGAATCAACGACGCACAGAAGCTGCATCCATCGCAACCCACCGCTTATGTGCCATCTCTCAATGATGACGCCTGCCATCATCCACTCCAGCAATCTCTTGCACATCCACACCAGCCGCCCTCTTCAGCAGGCGGGCTTCATGGCCGTGCTGCTCTCTCTCTTTGCGTTCGCCATTGCCACCGTGCTGGCTCCAGTCACCTCGTTTGCGGAGGAAGGCCCCCTGCTTATCAAGGCAGAGAAGGCGATCGAGCAGCGTGTGCCGCTCCCTATCTATTTTAGCGGTCAGGGCAAAGGCTCTATCCAGCCCCTGCGCCTGCGGTGGGACAGCGCCTCATCCAGCGCCTCCATGGGCGATGACGTTCTTGCGTTTCGTTTTCCCGATGCAACCGAAGGCTCCTCGCTCAATGTTCTGAAATCACAGTTGTGGATTTCCGCTCTCAGCAGCGCCATTGTGTGGCAGGAACCCTGGCGTGCGTCCCGCTGGACTGTACGCGAAGTGCCCGATGTAGATGGTCCTGGCGTTGGTGTCGCGCTCAGTGTGGGCATGATCGCCACTGCATCCGACGTGGTTTTCCCCAAGGATACCGTCATTATCGGAAGCCTTAACCCCGACACATCGCTCGGGCCGGTTTCCGGCATGACCTCTCGACTGGATTCTGCAGCGGCTGCCGGGATGAAGCGTGTCGTCATCCCCAATCTCCAGCGCTTCGAGAAATCCCCCTCGGGCGAGTCGATCAGCATTGAAAACTACGCCAAGACGCTGGGTCTGGAGATCGTTTTTGCTGCTGACCTTGTCGAAGCAACTGAAAAGACGCTGCGCTGCAAACTCCCTGCTCCCCCAAGCACCCAGAGCAGCCAGGGGTATCGCGGTGCGTTGTGGGATTATCTGAACACACAATGCTCCAAAGAGATGACCCCGCTTCAGGCGGTCGCCGGCGGATGGCAACGCAATCTGGATCGCCTTGACAAGACAGCACCTGAATTGAAAACGCTGTGGCGCGAACTTTTCGATAATTACGATGAGGGCATGGACGCCTATCAGGCCGGCCTGCTTTATGTCAGCTGGGGCAAACTCCAAATGGCCAATGCCAAGTGGAAAGCCCTGCAGGCATGGCGCAATGCCAATCTGGATTTCAAGACTGTTGACGCCCGCGCCACACAGCTCATTGCGCGCCTGCGCGATCTGATGTACAAGCCGGTAGTCGACAACAATGAACTGCACAGTGGCGTTTGCTTTGCGGAATCGCACGACTGGCTCTACGCCATCAACGCACGTCTGGAGGGCTCGCAGATCTTCGCTCAACAAGCCTTTCACGCAAAATCAACCGCCACAGAAGCCCAGAAGGATCTCGCTATCACGCGCATGTTCACTGCGGTGGAAGAGACCGAATATCTCGCCAAGAGCTTCGAAGCTTATCGTGACCTCTACGGACTCGTGCACAAGGAAGACGTTGCCGTGTATAATCGCGCCACAGTCTGGCTTCAGCAGCTTATCCCCACACAGATTGGTGCGTCCGAACTTTTTGCTCAGGGTCTTAAGCAGAACGCCAACCAGCTTGGCATCATGATCCTGCTGGATCCCCGTCTCTCCACCTATGCCCGTGTTATGGAGGAAATCCAGAAGGAATGGGACTCGCGCGTCAGCAACGCCATTTCTTCCCAGACCAACACGAAGATCGACCACAACGTGGGCTGGACACCCAGCGGCGCATACAACCCGCCCCGCACGGCCAATATTGGCACGCAGGTCGCCGCGGTAAAGATAAGCGATACTTCCCGCTGCCTGAAGTGGGTCAACGATTATTGCGAAGTAGCCGTTCTGGATAACAAATATCTGAAGATGGGCGGTTACTTTGATTCCGCCCGTCAGGAATGGATGATTCCCCAACAGGCAACCCTGCAGGCCATGACGCAGTACGCTGACGTCGCAGCACGCCGCGGTATCGCCATGGCAGAGCAGATTGGACTCAACACCAACATTCTCGAGCTGGTATACGAGCGAGCTTCTTACCTCCGCTCCAGCCGCCGCATGGATGATAAGCTGGAAGCCCTTCGCCAGTTCTGGCGTTGCGCGCTGATGGGTAACATGTGCTGGCAGCTGGGTTATGTGCCTAAGGCGTCCGCCATGCCTGCCGGTCCGCCATCCCCTTCCCGCATTCCCCCTATCGACAATCCTTTGCCGGAAACGGATCAGGCCAACAATCAGCAGGCCACCACAGTGCAGACCGCATCTCAGAAGCCTTTGCCTTCCTTCAAGAGCGAAGTGCAGAACGGCATTCTGCTTGCACCTGCTCAGCCGATCCCTCGTGTGGAAGAAGACATTACAGAACCCATGGAGGAATCAAAGAACGCCGCCGCGGTGGAAAGCGCTCCCATGGAAACCGTTGTGCCCGTGCTGATGGACGGCGCCGACGAGTAGTCCTTCAAGATCTGGAACGCTCTGATATCTCCTGGCAACTCAGTCGCCAGGAGACGCTGAAGCATAGTCCGCCGAATGGACAGGGCAGAATCTAAGGATAAATGCGTAAGAAATGGACTTTGGATTGCGAAAATGAAGCAGGCCGTCTCTGTCTGCCACGTATAGACTAATCTTTAAGCACTTGTATTTTTTGCCTGGAAGACGCAGTCTATAACATGCACGCAGAACATAGAATACGGTTAACTCGCTTAAACCCAAGGTTTCCCGTTGTGCGCGTCCTAAACTTTGATACATTTCCTGGCCGCTTGCTGACCTGCGCACCTTGATTCCGCTTACCGCACTCGACTTATTCCCCCTTCACTTTACCAGGCCGCTCCCCCTATGCACGATCGGATCTCGACGCCTCCGCGAAAGAAAAGCGCGCGGCCTCGTGACCGCGAGCGGCCTGCTCAGCATAAAAATCGTCCCTCCCGTTTCTGGCAGACCTTGCGTCACCTGCTTTTGCTAAGCGCCTGGGGTGTTGGCATTGTCTGCGGTATTCTTGGCTACATGGCGGTAAGTATCATCGAGATCTATGATACCAAAGCCAGGTCCCCTGAGTATGATATCTCCAAGCTGGACGTCCTGCCGGTCACTACTCTGATCTACGATCGTTCAGGCGAAATCATCGGTCGCATTTTCACCGAGGATCGCACGATTCTCTCCCACGAGCAGATTCCGCAAATGATGCGAAATGCGGTGGTGGCGATTGAGGATGAGCGTTTCTATTACCATAACGGTATCGATTACATCGGTCTCACACGTGCTGTTACACGCAATCTGCTCTCTGGCAAACTAAAGCAGGGCGGCAGCAGTATTTCTCAGCAGCTCGCAAAGCATCTGATGAATAATTTCTCGCGTACGCTGGATCGCAAGCTGACCGAGTTTTTCGTCGCACGCCGTCTGGAGCAAAAGTTGTCCAAAGAGAAGATTCTGGACTATTACCTTAACCGTATTTACTTCGGCAAAGGTCACTTCGGTCTGGCTTCCGCCGCACGCGGATACTTCGGAAAAAATGCGATGGACCTGACTGTGGGCGAATGCGCCATGCTGGCAGGTATCATTCGCGCTCCGAATTCCACCAGTCCGCGACGCGACCCCGCAAAGGCCCGCGACCGGCGCAACATCGTGCTGGGTAAACTCCGCGAACTGGGCTACATTACGCCCGCGCAGGAGCAGGAATCGCGCACGACAACGATTTATCTGGCCAAAGAAAAGCCAATCGGCATCCGGACTTACTATACTCAGCTGGCGATCAAGGAGTTGATGCAGGTCATGCATTTTAACTCGGAAGACGATATCTGGCCGGGTCTTCGCATCGTTACGACGATCGACATGCGCATGCAGCGCGCTGCCGAGCAAGCCCTGGAAGAGCAGGCCACACAGGTAGAAGCGGATATCGCCAAGTTGAAGGAAGCCGTTGATTTCAAGGCGAATCCTCTGCAGGGTGCCTGTATAGTTGCAGATTCCCTATCTGGCGCAGTACGCGTTCTTATTGGGGGGCGCAATTTCGTGGACAGTCCCTTCGATCGTGCCACTCAGGCCCGCCGCGAAAATGGCGCGCTGATATATCCCCTCCTTTATCTTAAGGCTTTCCAGAGCCTGAATTTCAGCCCGGCCAGCATGATTAACGCGGGTTACTTTAACCCGGATGACGTTCTCAGCCCGCAACAGGCCGCACTGGGAAATCCACAGAAAGATATTGGCGTCAAATTCATGACGCTGCGCGACGCGCTGGTCAATGGAAACCAGTTTGCCGCGATACGCCTGGCTCTTCATATGGGCCTGGGGCCGTTCTATGAATGGATTCGCGCCTCCAACGTCGGCATACAGGCAGAAACGCCCAAGCGCATCGATCTTTCCAATTTAACGCTCTGGGAAATCTGCAACCTGTACCAGGTATTCAATCACAACGGCCAGACGAAGAAGCTGCACATCATCGCGTCTGTCACCAATCAACAGGGTGACGTCATCTTTCAGGAAGATCCCAAAGCTGAAGAACAGAAATGGGCCAATCCATTAGACACCCAAATCCTGCAACAGACTCTGATCAGTACTACTGCTGAAGGCCAGGGCCGCCGCCTCAAGAAAGATTTCAACTTCCCCGCGCCAGTAGCGGGCATGCCTGCCTATTCGACTGGCTATCGCGACGCTTATTATGTTGGCTTTACGCCGACTCTTATGGGCGCGGTATGGCTCGGATTTGACTCATCACGGCCCATTGGCAATCGCAAGATTGCACGCAGCTCCGCCATCCCACTTTGGGCAAGCGTGATGCAGAGCGCGGTAATCGCTGAGCCTAAGGGTGCTACATTCCCACTTCCTACCAGCAAAGAGCTGCTCCAGATGAATCTGGATCGTAATACTGGTGAGCTCAAAGGTGTTGTAGGATTTGTTCCTTCACCTGGTTGTACACCCGTATGGATGCGCAATTCCAGTCTCACCAATCCGCAGAACCTGCAGTCAGGTACTAATACCATCCTGGTCATTAAAGGTACGGAAGAGGACGAAGGCGATGACTTCATCGAAGATCCTGACAGTCGGGACAACAGTATCCCCACTCCGCCGCGTCTTATCCCCAGTATCGTGAAGTACCGATTGCCCGCCATGCGGGGCAACATCATCACTGCTGATGGAAAGCTGCTGGCGACAATGCGCCAATCCCATAATCTTGTACTTCCCTGGCCCTCTGTAGATTTGGCGCAGTCTGAGAGCACTGCAGTAGCATGGGCACGTACCAAGATGACCAAGGCTGCCGCGTGGCTCCGCAAACCCGTTGTCATTTCAGATGCTGATCTGCAGTCCCAGTTTACCTACAAGCGCTTCCAGCCGATCACAATCGCGGAAGACCTGACGCCTGACCAGATTGAAGCATTCCCCAACAGCCCGCTGGTTGGCGAAGGTTTCTTCCTCCAGGGTGTACCCCGCCGTGTGTATCCGCAGAGCACGATGGCCTCCCATTCCATTGGTTACCTGCGCAAAACGCAGGGCGTCTCCAAGGGCGAATATAAAGCTGGCGAAGTGATGTACGAAGATTTCAACGGCGGTTCCGGACTGGAGTTGGTCTACAATACGGATCTTAAGGGCGAAGACGGTCAGGTTACCATCGCCACCTCTCCCGAAGGCTATACTCAGCGAGCCGTGCTGGACTCTCCGGCGACACCCGGCAAAACGCTGCGCACAACTCTGAACTA
>JBGGNE010000311.1:0-15966 GCA_041287705.1 Methylacidiphilales bacterium
GGAGCAAATTCGCCTGAATATGACCTGCCTTCAGCACCGGAGGTGCTGTGCAATTTAGCCCAGGGTGAAGTTCTGACGCAACCCTGGGAGTACGCTGCGCGTTGATGATTATTGATTGCCCGCATCGGGATGTGCGGCGTCCTTACAGGACGCATATTTCCCCATGCTATCACCCAGGGTTTCGGCGGACCTGCACCCTGGGCTAAATTGCTTAACCCCTCCGGGGTTGAAGCGGGTCGCCTGTGCGAATGCTCAGGCTATGTTTCGGATTATGGATTGAGTACCATTTCCCGGCGCTAATGGCCCATATACTGCGAGACCGGACCGGGACATGGTCCGACACCCGCCTCAGGCCGCCACGCAGGCTTCCAGGGCGGTACGCAGTTCTTCGCGCTTCAGATTCTTGCCGATGAAGACCATCTTGGTTTCGCGGACGTCGCCGGGTTCCCAGGGTTTGCCGGGGCGGCCTTCCATCTGCATGTGCACGCCCTGCACCACTACGCGCCTGGGGTTGGCGTCGATGTTCAGGATACCCTTCATGCGGTAGATATCCTGGCCGCGCGTGCGCAGCAGGGTGCCCAGCCATATATCCAGCTTCTTGTGATCCAGCGGCCTGCTGATGCGCAGACCTACGGAGCCGACCTCGTCGTTATGGCTGTGGCTGGTTTCATCCAGAAAATCCGGGTCGTAGGCCAGCTTGCGGTTCAGATCGAATGCGCCGATGTCCAGAATCTTGTCCAGATCCACTGCGGCATCTTTGGTGCGGTAATATTTGGCGTAGGCATTCACGCCGCGAAGCCGGGCTTCCAGGGCGTCGAGTTCTTCCGGTGTAATCAGGTCGATCTTATTGAGCAGCACGATATCGGCAAAGGCGATCTGCTTGATGCACTCGGCGTCTTTCTCCAGATGCTGCAGCACGTGTTTGACGTCCACAAGTGTGACGATGGAATCGAGCTGGTAGGCGCTGCGCAGCTCTTCATCGGCAAAAAAGGTCTGCGTGACCGGACCGGGATCGGCGAGGCCGGTGGTTTCGATCAGTACGGCGTCGAGCTGCTTTTTGCGGCGCATCAGGCGGCCCAAGATGCGGAGGAGATCGCCGCGAACGGAGCAGCAGATGCAGCCGTTATTCATTTCGAAGACTTCTTCTTCGGCACGAATAACGAGCTCGTTATCGATACCGATTTCGCCGAACTCATTCTCGATAACGGCGATCTTTTTGCCGTGTTGCTCGGTCAGGATACGGTTGAGCAGTGTGGTCTTGCCGCTGCCAAGGAAGCCGGTAAGGACGGTGACGGGTACGGGCCTGGAGTTCATGAGATACCCCAAAATAAAGCACTCTCCCACCCAGATGCAACTTATTTGCACCAGCCATCAGCGAAGGCGTAGCGTTGGATATGGCGAGCGGGAACGGGGCGACATCGTTCCATGTCGCCACAATTATTTGAGCCCCAATTTCCCCTGTCCCCTTTTCGAGCTTTTCTCCGCTTTTCGTGCCTTACGTGTAATTAGACTGAACGCTGGGTAGGCGCGTGGGAATCTGGAAAAGAGCAATGGTCATTAACACGAAAGGCTCGAAAAGCGGAGAAAAGCTCGAAAAAGGGGAAGAGAACTCGAGGGAATATAATGCGCTTACGCCAGAATAACGCCAGTCGGTATGCTGTAGCCGCGCGCCAGTTCGGCGGCGGACATGCGCTTTTTGCCGTCCAGCTGAACTTCGCGCAGCAGGATTCCGCCCTGACCGGCGGCGACCATGATGCCGTGTTTATCGGCGCTCATGATCTGTCCCGGGACGCCGGTTACCAGCGTGCTGGGCAGGAAGTCGAACACCTTCAGCGTGCGCGTCTCTTCGCCGAGTGGCAGCAGAGTCCAGGCGCTGGGCCAGGGCGTCATCGCGCGGATGTGGTGATCAATATCAGTGGCGCTGGCGGCCCAGTTGATGCGGCCGTCTTCCTTGGTCAGCTTCTTGGCATAGGTGGCCTCGGCATTGACCTGCGGGATGCGCGGCGCTTTGCCGGCGGCGATAAGATCCAGCGCCTTGATGATGTTGCGCGCGCCGATTTCCGCCAGGCGATCGTGCAGCACCTGCGCGTTGTCCTTCATGCGGATCAGCGTGGATTCCTGCAGCAGGATGTCGCCGGTATCCAGACCTTCGTCCATCCACATGATGGTGACGCCGGTCTCGCGATCAGCCTCGCGGATTGCGGCCTGGATGGGAGCGGCGCCACGATGGCGCGGCAACAGGCTGGCATGGATGTTCAGGCAGCCGTGCACGGCGGTATTCAGAACGCGGCGGGAAAGAATCTGGCCGTAGGCAGCCACCACCAGCACGTCCGGGTTCAGATATTTAATCTGCTCGATGGACGACTGCTGATTGATTTTCTCCGGTTGATAGACACGGAGATGCTTCTTGAAGCAGAACTCTTTAATAGCGCTGGACTTCAGTTTCATACCGCGGCCGGCGGGGCGATCCGGCTGGGTGATGACAGCAGAGACGGTGTGCGCGGTAGACGATGCGATCGCCTCCAGCGATTTGACGCCGAGTTCCCCGGTTCCTACAAAAACGATATTCATGCGGTCTGCGTGTGGCGATGCGATGCGTAGCCTGGCGTAATGGTAACGTTGCTTTTTATCTCATCATATGAAAAAGAGATACCGATCAACATGGGGCATACCGGACGCTTTTTCAATCGCGAAAGATGGCGGTGCGTTGTCCTGCCCCCTTTTTAAGGAAGATAATCGCCATGCAGACGAGGATTATCGGGCTTATTATGATGAATACTTGATTAATCAAAGCAACCCGGCAGGATATTGCCGCCCACGTCAAAATTCTCGGTGCTATCGCGCACTTCCCCTTTTCACCCACTGACACAAGCCCTTTTCCTTCTCGGAGATATCTACCTGTGAGTCTAACCGGCCCTGCTCCCGAAGACAAAGACCTCGCCATTCTGCAAAAGCTTGTGGAGATGGCGCCAGAAGCGCAATCGATCAGCGATATCATTGCCATTCTGCAGCAGGTTATCCGCATCATGCCGACGATGCTGGAAGCGCGGCACCTCCTGCGCACCATCGAGATTTCGCAGTTTGAAACCGCCCTGTCCTTCACCATCCCCCTGATGAACGTACAGGTGGAAATGATCCTGGCGAAAGCCAGTGGCAAAACGCCGAAGGAAATCATGGACTCGGCCGAGGAAGCGCTGGCAGTCAATCCGTACCACGCCAAGGCCAATCAGATGCTGGCGAAAGCCGCCCTGGAACTGCGCTACTACGACGTAGCCGCCTTTGCCTACGAGACTCACGTTCAGAACGAGCCGGAAGACAAAGAAAGCCTTCACCGCCTGGCCGACGTGTATGCCCAGAGCGAAAATCTCTCGGAATCCAAAGAAGTGTATGAGCAGATTCTGGAGCTGGACCCGGATGATGGCGAGGCAAGCGACCGCCTTCGCCTGGTAAAGAAGCGCCTGGATCTGAAACTGAAAGCCGAAGCGGAGGCGAAAGCCAAGGCCGAAGAGGAAGCCGAAGCCGCCGCAGCCGAGGAAGCGGAACGCGCCCGCCAGTACGCGGAGGATTTCCCGGCCGATGCGGACATGACGCCGTTTACCGCCCCGGCAGATAATTCGCTCTCCACCATGGTGACGCAGCCAATGACACGCATCGCTGCCCCCGTTACCGGTCCCATGCCCGAGCACTCGCAGGACGAAGTGTACGAGATTCAGTATGATGATGAGGGCAACCCACTCATCGACGCAAATGGCATGCCCATCCGCCCCGATCCCCCAGCCCACGATGAAGGCGAAGAGGAAGAAGCGGCCGAAGGCGAACACGCCGAGGGCGAGGAGCATGAGCAAGCCGAGGCCGAGGCCGAAGGCACCCCAGAGGGCGAGCATGAGGAGGCAGGCGATGAGCATGATCCCTACGGCCTCTCCAGGCTTCCCGTTCCCACTCAGTCAGTGGAAGATCTGGAAACAAAAATCAGCTTTCTGGATAAAAAAGTGCAGGAGCGCATGGCGGAAATCGAAGACGATCCCGACATGGAAGAAACCCATGCGAATGAACTGGCCCAGCTCTATTATGACATCAATGTCCTGAAGCTAGAGTTGGAACAGACGCAGCTTTACGCCGACCCGGAGAATCTGTTCATCCGCCTGGATCTCGGCGAAGCATACTCCCGCCTGGGCATGTTCGCGGAAGCGATGGCCGAATTCGAGCATGTCGCCGATGACGACACGATGAAGGAACGCGCCTACATTAAAATGGGCCAGAGCATGACCAGCAAAGCCCTGCAGGAAAAAGTGTACGGCCCGCAGCCGGTAGCGGAGCATTAGACCAATTCGCTTTCAAGATGAGCCTCGTTATTCGAGATATTCGACGTGAGAATCCACTTTTCAGGAATCAAGTTGAAAGCGAAATAGAAATTCGAGCCGGTTTGGAGAGCGGGACGCTGAAATTCTGGATCATTAAGATAGCCGCCACTCTGGGCGTAACGTGCAGCGGCTCAGGGCGCAGAAGTCTTTCATTCCCTTTTCGTTTCCTTTCTCATTCTGCTCCGCACGTCGCAGTCGTCCCGCCGTAGCGATCGTTGCGTTAAAAATGAAAGCTGCACCGCCACAGGGCAACGCACGGCCATACGTTAACCTTTTTAAACGCTACGGTCGCAACGGCGCGACGACCGCGACGTAGGGGAGCCGGAGAATACTGACGCACCCGGACCCTCAAGCTTCCCGATTACGCTCCCTCTTCGTCCGTTGGTACCGTCTTTGCGGCTTCCTGGAGGCCGCTACCTGCTGCGGCTCCAACCTCACCAATCCATCCCCCCACCCGGCTCTGGAACAAACAGGCGCGGCCACCGGTAAGGTAGTGCCGCGCCCGCTATAGGCTTCTTCGCTGCGTACGCTCTGCTTTACGCCGCCTTGGGCAGCGGCATGGGGCCGTTGGCCATGGCGTCGCGTTTGGCGCGTTCCTGTAGCTCCATGCGCTGAATCCGGATAATCTCCAGAGCGGTCTTTTCCTGGGGATCGATCCACATGTCGTTCACGTTCTTCAGGTAGCCCTTCGTGCGGATCATAATCATCAGATTAAGAATGCTCAGGAATATGCATGTGCCCAGCATCAGGGCTTCGCGGACCTGAAGAACGGAGCCGGAGTACCAAGCGTAGGCGGACTGATAGAAAATCACGAGCATGATCCCGATATACAGCATCAGGATCTGACGCTTGATATCGCGTTCAAACCGTCCCCGGTACTCATTCGAGGCGAGGATGTGGTTCTTGAGCTGATTTTCCCGTGTGTCGAGGTCGCGCAGCGCTTCTTCGATATTCATTGGTGCGTCAGGGATTGGAGGGATACGAGCGAAAGCATTGATCGCCTCATTAATTGTTTAAGCTCTGTTATGCAGACATCTTAACACTTGAACGCGTCGTTGAAAAGTCAATTTTGCGCGTCATGATATCAACCTTGGCCACCTGTACGCCGATAGTCATACCAGCCCGTAGCGTTACCTTGGATTTCTGTCCCTCCAGTACCAGGCGGGTGCCGCTGAAGTAGTAGACATCGCCCTGCATCTCGGAGAGCGGCACGAAGCCGCTGACCACAAAGTCGGGAATCTCCACAAAGAGACCGCCGCTGCGTACTTCCAGAATCAGCGCCTTGTAGGTCTGCTTCTTTTGAGAGGAAACCTGCAGGGCAAAGAACTCCAGCTTCTTCAGCTTCACGCTTTCCATCTCAGCATCCGCAGCATTGCGCTCTGTGGTGCTGAGGTACTCGCCCAGCAGTTTCAGGTTGGCGATCGAGAAGTCGAATGAGGAAGGCGCTCCGCCCTTCAGACCCACGCCCACGGGCAGGATATCCGAAGTGCCCGCTCCTTCGTTTTCCACCGAAGCAACTGCGGTGGAGGCATCGCGCCCACGACCGCGGTGCTTCGATTTGGCTGCGGCGGCCTGCGGTCTGGATTTAGCCGCGCCCAGGAAGAGCGAGCGGTGCACCACCAGATCCGCATAGCGGCGGATGGGGGACGTAAAGTGCGTATAGTTCACCTTCGAAAGACCAAAGTGGCCCAGCGGTTTCTCCGAGTACACGGCGCGCATCATGGAGCGCAGCAGATTCGTCTTGATGACGGGTTCCTCGGGAATTCCGTGGATGGCGGTGAGCAGCTTCTGAATCTCGCCGGGCTTTGTCAGGTCGCCGCACTTCACGCCCATGCTGCGTGTGAGCGTCTGGAAATCTTCCAGGCGTTCGGGGTCGGGCTTCTCGTGCACGCGGTAAAGCGAGGGTACCTGGCGCTCTTTCAGGTGCCTGGCAACGACTTCGTTGGCCAGCAGCATGAATTCCTCAATCAACTGGTGCGATTCATCGTTCTCAATCTTCTCCAGACGGATGGGATGGCCGTTTTCATCCAGGCGCACCTTTACCTCGGTGAACTCCATGTTAAGCGCGCCCTCGCGGAAGCGTTTGGCGCGAAGAATCTGGGCCATGTCGCCCAGCACCCTGATGTGTTTGCCTACTTCGCCCTGCGGCTTCTGGATCTGCTTGAACGCCTGCACATAGGTGAGGCGCAGCTTGCTGTGGATCACGCCTTCGGCAAAGCGGAAATGCTTGATGTGGCCGTCCTTCGACAGCGTGATGATGGCCGTCTTTACCAGACGATCCACCTTCGGTTTCAGCGAACACAGGCCGTTGCTCAGCTTCTCGGGCAGCATCGGGATGACCCGATTGACCAGATACACGCTGTTGCCGCGCCTTTTCGCTTCGTTATCCAGCGCCGTGCCGGGCTGCACGTAGTGCGAGACATCGGCGATGTGCACATAGACTTCCAGGTCGCCGCCGGGCAGCTGCTTATAGCTTAGCGCGTCGTCAAAATCCTTGGCGTCATCGGGGTCGATGGTGATGACATAATCCTTGCGGTAATCTTCGCGTCGCGCGATTTCCGACTTCGGGATGTCCATCGCGATCATCTCTGCTTCATCCTCCACGGCGGGCGGGAAGGCGTCGGGCAGTTCGTACTTTCGCGTAATGCTCATCAGATCCACGCCTATGCCGGTGGCGGCGCCAAGCACTTCAATGATCTCGCCTTCGGGGCTGAGTTTCGGGCTTGTCCATTCCTTCAGCTTTACCACCACCTTGTGGCCTATCGGTACGGGCGGCACGGGGGCGGGCACAATGATATCCACGCGCATGCGCTGGTCATCGGGCTCCACAAACCACACGAGCTTGGACTTGAGCAGCGAGCCCACGATGGTCTGCCGCGCGCGGCGAATCACCTTAACCACGGCACCGCTGACCTTTGCCGGGCCGGGGCCGTTGCGTCCCTTGCGCGGAACATTCAGGCGAACTAACACGCGGTCGTTGTGCAGCGCGGTATAGGTGTCTTCGGCGCTGATGTAGATATCGGGCTTATCCACTTCGTCGGGCTTGACGAACCCGAAGCCGCGTTCATTCATCATGATCTTGCCTGCGGCCAGCCCCAGATTGCGCGGCATGGCGTAGAGTCCGCCCTTGACGCTGACAACGCGGCCGGCCTGCTCTTCATGATCCAGATAGGCCTTCAGCTGCTCTTCATTAACGGGAAGATTTTTGACCTTCTTGAGCAGAGCCTGAGCGGTCGCGGGCTGGTAATGAGGGGAGGTGAGGATCTGGTTGAGCTGCACATCCAGCGGAATGCGCGATGCGGCATCGGCCGGGCGACGCCTGGGCTCTTGTGCGCGCTCGGGTACTTTGTCAGGCGCGGCTGAGGGAGCCGAGGATGTGGAAGGTATTGAGGGCGCCTCAGCTTCAGTTGCAGCATCCTCAAATGAAGCGGGTGCGGGTGCTGATACGGCTGCGGGAAGCGTATCTGCGGCCCTCGGCTGCTCCGGTTCGGGCTTTGGCTGTGGCTGGTGTTGAAAAGGTGCGGTGACTGCGACAGGTGTGGGCTGAACGGAAGGAGCTGTGTCGGCAATCGCGGCGGCGGGAGTCGTTCCCCGGGCGGCCTGGTCGCCACCTTTACGCCGGGGCGTGTGGTTCCGGCGCTGTTTCTCCTGCCTGGCGGGCTGTTCCTTTTGCTGGTTCTCGGGCTGCGGCTGGGGTTGCTGCTGCCGGCGCTGCGGTTTCTGCCTCCTGTCATTCCGCGCGTGCGGCTCTTCCGGTGCGGAGGGGATGGAAGCGGGAGCTACAATTGCGGGAGCTTCTGCTACGGGTGTTGCCGCAGGAGCTGGGGCCGGCACCTGTGCAGATGCTGATCCGCCGCGACGGGAACGGCCGTTTCTGCCGGATGGCTTGGCGGCGGGGGTTTCCGACCCGGTGTCCTGCGCTTCTTTAGGGCTGGGCTGTGGCTTTTTCTCCTTTCCTCGGCCCCGGGGTGCCGGCTTCTCTTTTTCAGTTGCAACGGGCGTCGTTGCCAATACTGGCGTGGACTGCTTCTCAGTCCTGGGCTTTTGCTTTTGCCTGGAGGCTGCCGCTACGGAAGGCGCTGTCGGCTTGCTCTCCTGGGAAGGCGCCTCCGCCTGCGTCTGGGCCTTTGCCTTGGGCTGAGACCGGGATCTCCGGTCATTCCTGCCTGCGGGGGCAGATGACGATGCGGATGCGGCGGGAGTCGGGGCAGAGGCAGGGGCCGGAACTGCTGCGGCAACAACGGCGGGGGGCGGAGTCGGGGTTGGCACTGGCGCTGGAGCAGGAGCAGGCGTCTGCTCGGAGGCGGTCGTTGCGGCTGCTGCGGCAGTTGCTGTGCCGGGTTTGCGCTTCTGGCCGGGCTGCCAGTCGGCTACTGGCGCCGTGGATTCGGTCATGCGCGGGGCATACTCGGGCTTGTTCGGCTGCTTTTGGGGGCGTGTGCGGGTACGGGCGGCGGGGGCGGACTTTGCTTTGGATTCGGACTTGGCGAACTCTTTTGGGGAAGAAGATTTAGGCTTCATGCGGACAGAAATGTTTTTTTGGATATGGATATGCTGGGAATGAGAGAACGAAACAGAAACGAAAACGCACGCTCAGCAGAGGGGACCAGACTGCGGCCACGTGAAAACGAGAGCCGAAAACAGGTACTGGCAGGAAATCGGTACAGGAAGATCAACAGAGACAGGGCAACAGGCCCGGGCGGGCATCCGTAAATAAAGATCGGACGGGTAGACATTCGATACCAGAAGACTTGTGGAAAATAGGCGCATCGCGACGGGAAGTCAAGTGGAAAGTGTTGACATGACGGGTTTTTGCCGTTTCCCTGCGAAATAAGAGAGCGAAAGGAGAGGAGTGGAGGAAGCAGAGGAAGAGGACTCAGGCGGATATAACGCAAGGCGAGTTTCGCCGTTCCATGCCAAAAGCTTAAGGAAGTTGCACTTCTTGCCTTTGCCCACTGCTTTTCCCTTGATTCTTTACCCTATCCTAAACCACTCTGGCTGCACGGCTCCGCACCGCTTTCCATTTCCCCTTTTCCTCCTATCCCCCGCGCTTCCTTCTCTTCTCCCATGAATATCCTCTTTGCTGCCAGCGAGCTCTCCCCCTATGCCAAAACGGGCGGCCTGGGCGATGTCTCCGCCGCTCTGCCTGCCGCGCTTCGTGCACGCGGCCACAGCATCAGCTTCGTGCTTCCCTATTACCGCGGCGTGCGGGATCACCTGGAGGATATCACCGCCACCGATATCCGCATCACCGTGCAGATGGGCAAGGTGCAGGAAACCGCGCGCATCCACACGGCCGTTACCGACCGGGGCGTCCGCCTCTTTCTGGTGGAGCGTGAGGAGTATTTCGACCGCAGCAATCTCTACGGCACCAGCACCGGCGACTACGCGGATAACGCCGGACGCTACATTTTCTTCAGTAAAGTTATCGTGGAACTGGCCCGCTACATTCGCCCCATCCCCCAGGTGCTGCATCTGCACGACTGGCAGACGGGTCTGGTGCCCGCCCTGGTGCGCGCCGCGCGCCTGCCGTATCGCACGGTGTACACCATTCACAACCTGGCCTTTCAGGGCAGCTTCTGGGCGTTTGATTTCGATCTGACCAACCTGCCCGGCGAGTACTTCAGCCCCCCAGGCGTGGAGTTCTACGGTCGTCTCAACCTGATGAAGGCCGGTATCAATCTGGCGCATCAGGTCACCACCGTCAGCCCCCGCTACGCGCGCGAGATCCAGACCCTGGAGTTTGGCTGCGGACTGGACGGCGTGCTTCGCGAAAACGCGCACAAGCTCAGCGGCATCCTGAACGGTGCCGATTACACGCAGTGGAATCCCGCCACGGACACGCACCTGGCGCAGAATTTCTCCACGCGCTCGCTGGCTGGCAAAGAAGCATGCAAAAAGGCGCTGCTCGCGTCCTTCAAGCTGCCCGCCACGGATGGCCCCGTGCTCGGCATCGTATCGCGTCTGGCGAATCAGAAGGGCTTCGATCTCATCACCAGCCTGATGGATGAGCTGGCGTCCGAAGATGTCCGCATCATCATTCTGGGCAGCGGCGACAGCTTCTACGAAGATTATTTCCGCGAATTCGCGCGCAAACATCCCGGCAAGTGCGGCATCAAGATCGCGTTCAGCGAGACGCTGGCCCACGAAATCGTCGCCGGCTCCGACTTCCTGCTGATGCCTTCCGTATTCGAGCCCTGCGGCCTGACGCAGCTTTACGCTCTGGCCAACGGCACCCCGCCCATCGTGCACGAAACCGGCGGTCTGGCTGACAGCGTGGAGAATTACAACGAACACACCGGCGCCGGTACCGGCTTCAAGTTCGCCCCGTACGAAACCAACGCGCTGCGCCGCGCCGTTCGCCGCGCCCTGGCCGTCTACCAGGATAAACCGGCCCTGGAAGCCCTGCGCCTGGCCGGCATGAGCAAACGCTTCAGCTGGGATGGTGCCGCCGCCGGCTACGAAAAGGTCTACGAGAAAGCAATGACAGAGTAGCCATTACGGCGGGTAAAGAGAGCGATCCGCCGTCTGTTTTTCGTGCTTTTCGACTGCTTTTCGGGCCTTCCGCGTAAATAAGCATGGCGTAAGCGGAATAGTTCTGACTTTCACAGGCTCTGAGAAGAGCGACGCTAATTATCACGAAAGGCACGAAAAGCGGTCAAAAAGCACGAACAGGTAATGGAGAGTTCTGCCTATACCTTTAGCGCTAATACCTTTTCTCCCGTTGTAGTCGTTGCGTTGAAAACGGAATTTGCATGGCCCACCGCTTATGGTGTGGCATTACCTAAACCCGATCAAAAGTGCTTAAGGAGTCTCCGCAGACTCCTTAATAACAGAAAAAACCGAGCGCGATCAGCAGCATGCCGAAGGCGACGCCGGGGATGCAGAAGGCGCGGCAGCGGGCTTCGGTTTTGCAGGCGAAATCGATGGCGTCCCGGAGCAGATATGGGGAGGCGATCAGGAACATTGCGGCAATGGCCCAGAGGTAGGCCAGACTGGTCATCACCAGACGTGAACTGGTGTCGAGGACGAAGGCGCCGTCCAGTATTACATTAACGCTCAGCAGCATGATCCAGGCGAGGCCTCGGACGGACAGGAATGCGGGCATGAAGAGGATCTGCAGGACGGTGCCGATGGCCCAGGCGGCCATGAACTTATACTTGTACGGCCCCAGTTCGCCCAGGTCCGCAGTATCTGTAACCCAGATGAACCACGCGCCGCCAACCAGCGTAAGTATCACACCCATAGGGTAATGACGTGGAAACTGGCGAATCGCTCTGGTGAACGCCGCCGGCGCCAGAACACCAGGCAGATGGCCCAGAACATACAGCAGGCCAATGATATAGGCAATGACGCTCAGTGGAATTTGGTAAAGCAGCATGGGACGGATACAGAATGACCGGCAACTATGCCTTTAATCCTTTGCAGCGTCAAGCGGGTCCCGGTCCGGCACCGCACAAAAGCATTGACCCGGAGAGCCATCCACCTAAATTAAAACCTTTCCCGCGCCCCGCCGCGCCGGTTCTTTTTTCACCAGCAAACAGCCCCTGCCACTGCCCAGCCTCATGTCTCTGTCCATCTTTGCGGATCATCCTCTCGTTCAATTGCTTAAAAAGCGTATCGTCATTATCGACGGCGCTATGGGCTCCATGCTGCAAAAGGAGAATCTGGAGGAAGAAGATTTTCGCGGCGATATCTGGAAGGATTCCCCCAAGGATCTGCGTAACAACTTCGATCTCATTACGTTAACGCGGCCGCACCTGATCAGGAAAGTGCACCGCGCCTACCTGGATGCCGGCGCGGATATCCTGGAAACTAATACGTTCAGCAGCAACACCGTCGGCCAGGGCGAATTCGGCCTGGAGAAGTGGGTGCGCGAGCTGAATATCGCGGCGGTAAAGGTGGCCAAGGAAGCGATCGCCGAGCACGTGGCGGCGAATCCTGGCCGGCAGGCGTGGGTTGCCGGCACGATGGGGCCGACGCCGCGCACGGCCAGCATGTCGCGCGATGTGAACAACCCCGCCGCGCGCACAGTGACGTTTGAGGAACTGCGCGCAGCGTACTTTGAGCAGGCGGTGGCCCTTATCGACGCAGGCGCGGATATCCTGCTGATCGAGACGATCTTCGACACGCTGAACGCCAAGGCCGCAGGCTACGCGGCGCACGACGCCTTTGAGGCGACGGGCAAGCGCCTGCCGATCATGATTTCCGTCACGCTGATGTATCCCGGCGCGCGAACGCTCTCCGGTCAGACTATCGAAGCGTTCTGGACCAGCATTGAGGCCATCGGCCCGATCAGCGTCGGCATGAACTGCGCGGTGGGACCGGCCACGATGCGCCCGGAAGTGGAGGAGCTCTCCAAGGTCAGCCCGTGTTACGTCAGCTGTTACCCCAACGCGGGTCTGCCCAATGCGTTCGGCGGCTACGATGAAACGCCGGAGATGATGGCGGAAGTGCTGGGCGGCTTTGCGAAGTCCGGCCTGGTCAACGTCATCGGCGGCTGCTGCGGTACCACGCCGGACCACATCAAGGTCATCGGCGATGAAGTGAAGAAGTACCCGCCGCGCGTCCCCCCGCCGCATGTGCCCATGACGCGCTACAGCGGCCTGGAGCCCTGCGTTATTCGCCCTGAATCGAACTTCCTGCTCGTGGGCGAGCGCACGAACGTGACGGGCAGCCCGCGCTTCGCCAAGCTGATTCTGAACGGCAATTTTGAAGAAGCGCTGAAGGTCGCCCGCCAGCAGGTGGAAGGCGGCGCCAACATCGTCGACGTCAATATGGACGAAGGCATGCTGGACGGCGAAAAGGCGATGGTTCACTTCCTGAATCTTATCGCGTCGGAGCCCGATATCTCCAAGGTGCCCATTATGATCGACAGCTCCAAGTGGAGCGTGCTGCATGCGGGACTGGGCTGCGTGCAGGGCAAAAGCATCGTCAATTCGATCTCGCTGAAGGACGGCGAGGCCACCTTTAAGGAGCGCGCCAAAATCGTGCATCGTTTCGGTGCGGCGGCGGTCGTCATGGCCTTCGACGAGCAAGGCCAGGCGGATACGTTTGAGCGCAAGATCCAGATCTGCAAACGCTCCTACGATATCCTGGTGAATGAAGTCGGCTTCCCGCCGGAAGATATCATCTTCGATCCCAACATCCTGACTGTGGCGACGGGTCTGGAAGAGCACAACAACTACGCGGTTAACTTCATTGAGGCGACGCGCTGGATCAAGGCGAACCTGCCGCATTGCCGCGTCAGCGGAGGCGTCAGCAACATCTCGTTCTCGTTCCGCGGAAACAATCCGGTGCGCGAAGCGATGCACTCGGCGTTTCTGTATCACGCCATTCGGGCCGGGCTGGATATGGGCATTGTAAATGCCGGCCAGCTTGCGGTGTACGAGGAAGTGGATAAGGAACTGCTGGTGCGCGTGGAAGACGTGCTGCTGAATCGCCGCGATGACGCCACGGAACGGCTCGTTACCTTCGCGGAGACCTATAAGAAGGATAAGACCACAATCGTAAAGGACGAAGCGTGGCGCCAGCTTCCCGTGGCCGAGCGTCTTTCGCACGCGCTGGTAAAGGGTATCGTGGATTACATCGACGTGGATACCGAAGAGGCGCGCAAGCAGTTCAAGCGCCCGCTGGAAGTCATTGAGGGCCCTCTGATGGCCGGCATGAGCGTCGTCGGAGATCTGTTCGGGGAAGGCAAGATGTTCCTGCCGCAGGTGGTGAAAAGCGCGCGCGTGATGAAGAAAGCCGTGGCGTGGCTCATGCCCTACATGGAGGAAGAAAAGCGCAACAACGCGGAAGCGGCGCGTACCCAGGGCAGGTTCGTCATCGCCACGGTAAAGGGCGATGTTCACGATATCGGCAAGAACATCGTCGGCGTGGTGCTGGGCTGTAACAATTACGAGGTGATTGATCTCGGCGTCATGGTCTCGTGCGACAAGATTCTGGAGAAAGCGCGCGAAGTGGGCGCGGATGTCATCGGTCTCAGCGGCCTGATCACACCCAGCCTGGACGAGATGGTCTACGTGGCCAAGGAGATGGAGCGCACAGGCATGAAGACTCCCCTGCTGATTGGCGGCGCTACCACCAGCCGCGCGCATACCGCGGTAAAGATCGCGCCCTGCTACAGCGGCACCGTCGTCCACGTGCTGGATGCCTCCCGCGCCGTCAACGTCGTGGGCTCGCTGCTGAGCGAGACCGGCAAGGAAGCGTATCTGAAACAGAATCTGGCCGATCTGGAGAAAGCCCGCGCCGCTCACAGCAAGAAGGCGCAAAAGCTCATCCCCATCCAGGCCGCCCGCGCCAAAGCCACGCCGCTGGACTGGTCCTCGTACGTCCCGCCCAAGCCGGAATTCATCGGCACGCGCATCATCGAAGACACGCCGCTGCGCGAAATCGCTGAGTATATCGACTGGTCGCCCTTTTTCCACACCTGGGAGCTGCGCGGTCGCTACCCGGCCATCTTTAACGACGCGTACGTGGGCGACAAAGCGAAGGAGCTCTTTGACGACGCGCAGGTGCTTCTGAAGCGCATTCTGGACGAGAAGCTGCTGACCGGCAAAGCGGTCTACGGCTTCTGGCCCGCCGCGCGCGTAGGCGAGGACGTGGTGCTCTATACTGACGAAAGCCGCCAGCAGGTGCTGACCAAATTCCACTTCCTGCGCCAGCAGTTTGAGAAGCCCGCCACGCAGTTCAACCACAGCCTTGCGGACTACATCGCCCCGCAGGAAACCGGCGTGCCGGATTACATCGGCGCGTTTGCCGTCACCGCCGGCCACGAGCTGGACGACCTGTGCGCCGAATATGATCGCGATCACGACGACTACAATTCCATCATGGTAAAGGCTCTGGCCGATCGCCTGGCCGAAGCCAGCGCCGAGTGGCTGCACCGCAAAGCGCGCATCGAGTGGGGCTACGGCAAGGCCGAATCCCTCACCAACGAGCAGCTCATTAAGGAAGAGTACCAGGGCATCCGCCCCGCCGCCGGCTACCCCGCCGCCCCGGACCACACGGAAAAGCGTATCCTCTTCAACCTGCTAAAGGCCGAGGAAGTCGCCGGCATCGTCCTGACGGAAAGCTTCGCCATGTACCCCGCCAGCTCGGTCAGCGGCCTGTACTTCAGCCACCCGGAAAGCAAATACTTCGGCGTAGGCCAGCTCGCCGAAGACCAGATCCACGACTACTCCCAGCGCAAGGGCGAAGAAATCCCCACCATGGAACGCTGGCTCGGCCCCTGGCTGAACTACGAGACGAAGTAGTGGCTTGAGTGGGTGAACGCGTTGGCGGGTGGCTGGCCAGATACTGGAAATAAAGCCTGATGAAAGGATGCGAGCAACCTTATCAGGCCCGCCTACGCATGTTTAGTTTTACCGGAAAAGGGAGAAAAGTAGAAAATCGGAAAAAGGGGGAATGATAGCTGGGTTATGTACAAGCTTTTAGGTTACATACCTGGATATATCGGCTTGAAGACGGCCACATCCTTTAGGCCGCGGCAAAGGCGGCATGGGAACCAAATTTCACAGGCTCCCGCAGTGGGCCGAGCTTGAAGTTTCTGGCGCCAAAATAGTTCTTTACCCCGTTTTTACTTTACAGCTCCGATTGTACC
>JBGGNE010000312.1:0-5704 GCA_041287705.1 Methylacidiphilales bacterium
GACACCAAGGGGTACTTTGGAACGAGGTGAAACTTCACTGCGTACTGATACAAAGAAACTCGGAGCCCTGCGATGCAGAGCCCCGAGTTGGGGGGAGAAGAGAATGTAGAGAGGAAGCTTTCGTTATGTATGGCTGAAGGCTTCCATGCCCGATTAGTCGTGGTGGTGGTGATGGCGGGGGCGATCGTCGCGATGATGGCGGCCGTGGTGGCGGCGACCGAAATCATCGTCGCAGCGGTCGTGGCGATGGCGATTGCCGTTACCGAATACAATGACGGAACCACCACCCAGATCAATTACCACGCCGGCCTTGGCTTCAGAAGCGGGCATCGCAGCAAAACCAACAACCGCCAGAGCAGAGAGAAGAAAGTATTTCATATTGTATGTGAAATAGACGCTTCGCATCGCTTACTTGCTGAGAATCTTACCCGCTAAAGTATTGCAAGCTATGGAGGCATCGCCGTCCGTGGGGAGCGGCGCTCTACGCAACCCACCGCACGTGGAGCGATGGAGAGCAGGCGCATCGATCGTGACGCGGGTTGCGCTCGGGCGGTAATCCCGCTAGGATCTCTCGCCATTATCAACATGAGTGCCATTTCCCCCGACCAACTGCTGGAGCAGCTTAACTGGCGTTACGCCACAAAAACGTTCGACGCCACGAAAAAGATTTCAGATGACGTCTGGAAAGCCCTCGAAGCCGCGCTTATCCTGTCGCCGTCTTCCTTCGGCCTGCAGCCCTGGAAGTTCATCGTAGTCAACGACCCTGACATACGTGCCACGTTGCGCGCCGCATCGTGGAAGCAATCGCAGACGACCGACGCCTCCCACTTTGTCGTCCTGGCGGTCAAGACCTCCATCGACGAGGCCTATGTCGAGGACTTCATCAAGTCCCTGGCGGTATCGCGTGGCGAATCCGTCGATTCTCCCTCGATCGCCGGCTATGCCAAAGTGATCTCCGCGTTTGTTTCCGCGCCCGGCTTCCCCGTTAAGGACTGGGCAACGCGCCAGGTTTACATCGCTCTGGGCAATCTGATGACCAGCGCCGCGCTCATTGGCGTTGATACCTGCCCCATGGAAGGTCTCGACCCCGCCAAATACGACGAGATTCTTGGCCTTGCCGATCAGGGCTTCGCCACGGTAGTCGCGTGCGCCGTGGGTTATCGCTCCGAATCGGACAAATACGCGTCGTTCCCGAAGACCCGCTGGGAAGCCGGCAAAGTGATCGATCACCGCTAAACGCATTCGTGCTGCGCAGATTACGCGGCTTGGGCTGATTGAGCTGATTGCAGTCAGTAAGCATTCCACTGAGTCAGCATTCCACCTGCCCTTACCGCGCGCACAATCTCTCGCAGAACTGATTCGCGGCGCTAAAGGCGCGCCGTTATCACGCCGGGCTGGCAAAGTCCGGCGTTGCGGTTTATCCTGTCCGTTCCCCTAACTTTTTCTTCAAGATCCCCGTCAGTATTCACGCCATGAGCACTCCTACCGTCGATACCGATCCCGCCATCCAGGCCGTCACCTCCGTTTCACCGCGCGTCGCCCGCGTGGCCGTACTGGCCGGCGACGGTATTGGCCCCGAAGTGATGGAAGCCACGCTGCCCGTACTGGATCGCGTGGGCCAGATCTTCGACATCAAGTTTGAGTACGAGCACGCCCTTGTCGGTGGCATCGCCATTGATACGAGCGGCGAAGCGCTGCCCGAGTCCACCCTGGCGGTCTGCCGTCGTGCCGATGCCATCCTGTTCGGCAGCGTCGGCGGCCCCAAGTGGGAGAGCCTGCCGCCCCCGAAGCAGCCCGAGCGCGCCGCCCTGCTGCCGCTGCGCAAAGCCTTCGGCCTGTACACCAACCTGCGCCCCGCCGTCTGCCATCCGGAACTCATCCATGCCTCGCCCATCAAGAACGAGCTGATCCCTAACGGCTTCGATGTTCTTATCTTTCGCGAGCTGACGGGCGGCATCTACTTCGGCCAGCCCAAGGCCACCACCGCCACCCCCACGGGTGAGCAGGCGGTCGATACGCTGATCTACACGACAGAAGAAATCGCCCGCGTGACGCGCGCCGCCTTCCGCGCCGCTCAGTTGCGCCCGCGCAAGCTCGTGACGCTGGTCGATAAGGCCAACGTGCTGGAGAGCAGCCTGCTATGGCGCAAGACGGTGAAAGCCATTCAGGCCGCGGAATTCCCGGAAGTGGCGCTTAACTTTATCTACGTGGATAACGCCGCGATGCAGTTGTGCCGCAACCCGAATCAGTTCGACGTGCTGCTGTGCGAGAACATGTTCGGCGATATTCTGAGCGACGAAGCCGCCGCCGTTGCCGGCAGCCTGGGTCTGCTGCCCAGCGCCAGTCTGGCTGAAGGCACCTTCGGCCTTTACGAGCCCAGCGGCGGCACCGCCCCTGATATCGCAGGCAAAAGCATCGCCAACCCGATCGCCCAGATCCTCTCCGCCGCGCTGATGCTGCGCTTCAGCTTCAACGCCGAGCCCGCCGCACTGGCGATCGAAGCTGCAGTACGCCAGGCCATCAAGGACGGTTACCGCACCGCCGATATCTACACCCCCGGCACCAACAAGGTCGGCACGAAGGAGATGGCAGCGGCAATTCTGGAACGCCTGAAGTAGGCTGAACTCTGAGCAGACGCTGCTTCTGCAGGGATATTAAGGTGTATGCAATCGTGTATGCGATGAGCTGATTGCACACACCTTAATACATCCAGGATAATATTAAGCGATCATCCAGAATGTATCTTAAATGCGTCAATACAAAGCCTGGAACGAGAGCCTGTTTCGGCTTCGGCTCTTTTATTGCGCAGGTTATTTTCCGGAGACTCCTAAGCAGGAATGGCAATTCTACGAGATATATATGTTTGAGCTTGTCGATATTCAGATTCAGGAACCCCAGCCACTGGCGCAGCGACACCATAATCTGCCATGCAAGCCCAACTCCAGTGCATACGCACCACATCACCCGTAACGCATATGGGGGTGTTCGGCTTTACTCCGGCCAGATCCAAAAATCTTACGGTAGGGAAAATCTATTTCGGCTGGCTGGTCCCCATCAGTGAGTCCGATCGGGCAAGCCATTTTGCGCGCAGCGATTACAAATTCCTCGCCTTTAACGATGTGCAGCAATGGGACTGCTACGAGCTTAATCTTTTTGGGCCCGTGGCTCCTCCCTCTTTCCCTCCATATTCTTCTGCTCCTGATACTCCTTAATTTAAACTAAAAACCTATGGAATTACGATGTGTAAGAACCCGTGTAGCTGCGACTGAAGGCTTTCTTGGTATGGGCGCACAGCCAGAGCATGATATCAACGGGCTTACGAGAGGTCATATCTATAAGGGGCAGATCGTACCCATTGTGCTCAGCAGGAGAGAAGGAACCCGGATAGGTAAGGAAGACTATCGCTTTTTAACGCTGAACGATCACGACGAGTGGGAAGCCTATGACCTGAGCTTTTTTGTGCCGGTTCAGGACACTTCCCGCTCCAACCCGCCTCCCCTGCCATGAAAGAATACGCCGATCTCCTGCGCTTAGTCCTTACCCACGGCCGCAATCGCGATGACCGTACGGGCACGGGCACGCTGTCGCTCTTTGGAGCGCAGGCGCGTTTCAATCTTCGCGGGTCGTTTCCACTGCTTACCACCAAGAAAGTGCACATCAAAAGCGTGGTGCACGAGCTCCTGTGGTTTCTGAAAGGCGACACCAATATCAAGTACCTGAAGGATAACGGCGTCTCCATCTGGGACGAATGGGCCGACGCGGACGGCAATCTCGGCCCCGTCTACGGTGCCCAGTGGCGCCGCTGGAAAACGCATGACGGCAGGGAGATCGATCAGATCGGAGACATTCTGCGCCAGATCCGCACCCGCCCCGACAGCCGCCGCATGATGGTAAGCGCCTGGAATCCTGGCGACATCGGCGAGATGCGCCTGCCGCCCTGCCACGCGCTCTTCCAGTTTTACGTGCAGGAGGGCGAGCTCTCCTGCCAGCTCTACCAGCGTAGCGCCGATCTCTTTCTCGGCGTGCCGTTCAACATCGCCAGCTACGCGCTGCTCACCTGCATGATAGCCCATGTCACCGGGCTTAAGCCGGGCGATTTCGTCCACACCTTCGGCGATCTGCATCTCTACAGGAACCACCTGGATCAAGCCCGCCTCCAGCTCTCGCGCGATCCCCGTCCCCTGCCGCAACTGGTGCTGAATCCGGCTATCACGGAAATCGACGCCTTCCGTTACGAAGATATCGAGTTCGCGGGGTATAATCCGCACCCGGCAATCAAGGCGCCCGTAGCGGTGTAGTTTTGCAATGTTGGTGATGCAAGGCTACTGAGCGGTAAAAGCAGGAGGAGGGGATACACGGACGGCCTCGTACATCAACCTTGCAATACTTTAGCCGGTAAAATTCTCAGCAAGTAAGCGATGCGGAGCGTCTATTTCACATACAATATGAAATACTTTCTTCTCTCTGCTCTGGCGGTTGTTGGTTTTGCTGCGATGCCCGCTTCTGAAGCCAAGGCCGGCGTGGTGATCGATCTGGGTGGCGGTTCCGTCATCGTATTCGGCAACGGCAATCGCCATCGCCACGACCGTTGCGACGATGACTTCGGTCGCCACAATCACGGCCGCCATCATCGCGACGATCGCCCCCGCCATCGCCACCACCACGATTAATCGGAGCTGAAGCCACAGAGAGAGAAAACATGAGCTAAAGGCTCAATCGACTCCATCCATCGATACAAACACTTCCCATTCTTATTCTAATTCGCTCTCAAGATGAGCCTCGTTATTTGAGATATTCGACGTGAGGATCCACTTTTAGGAATCAAGTTGAAAGCGAACCAGAATTAGGTCATCCAGACTCGGGGCTCTGCATTGCAGGGCTCCGAGTTTTTTTGTGTTCACAGGCAGCGAACGTAACATCGCCTCCAGGTATTTCTTCCTTTGTCCCCTTGGAGCCCTTCCGCCGAAACTACGGGACTGGCGAGCGATGCTGAGGTCGAAAGCCAAACAGGAGAAACGTTCCCGCTTCTTACAGCCTGTACGGGGCTACTGGTTCAAATTCCCCTCTGCGTGCCTGGGATGGGGATTTTTTCACCACCAAGACACGAAGACACCAAGTTTCTGAGAGGAATCCCTTATCTTCGTGGGTTTGGACAGTTGGGCATCTGCATTACTATCAAGCGTCTGCGCGGCAAACCATGCACGATTTAACGCGACGGGGAGGAAACAGAGGGGAGGCTCTTTGATTTGGGAGCTTTCTTTGGCGTTTTGGGCTTCTGCTCCGGTTGTTCCTGGGGCGCTTTGGCTTTGGCCTTTCCGGCGGCACCTGCCTTGGCGGTGGCGGGCTGTAGCATTTTCCTCAGGAAGGGGGCGGTAGCGGCTGTGGGGGAAATAGCGACCTCCTCGGGGGTGCCGGTAGACATGATTTTGCCGCCGTTGTCGCCGCCTTCGGGGCCCATTTCGATGATGTAGTCGGCTTCGGCCAGGACGTCCAGGTGATGCTCGATGACGAGGACGGTGTGGCCGGCATCGACGAGTTGGTGGATGACGTCGAGGAGGCGGCGCACGTCCGCAAGGTGCAGGCCGATGGTTGGCTCCTCCAGCAGGTAGAGGTGGTGCAGGCGCGCGAAGCCGCGGGTGCCGAGGCGTTTTTGCTCGTTGCTGTCCAGGGAGCGCGCGAGTTCCGCCACCAGCTTGATGCGCTG
>JBGGNE010000313.1:0-5720 GCA_041287705.1 Methylacidiphilales bacterium
AACGCGGAGGAAGCTGCAACCGCCACCCAGACTGCCGCGCTGGAAAAAGCAAAGAGCAAAGATAAGGACAAGGACAAGGACGGCGCGGCCTCCACTGGCCGCGCAACGATTCCCGGCTCAAGCTCTTCCGGCACGGGCGCTTCCGCCATGCTCCAGCAGACTGCGCAGGTCTCGCAGATTTCCCGCACCGCGCAGCAGGCGCGCTGGCGCTCATCCCGCTACCGCCGCAACGCCGCTGCCGCCACGCCTGCCGCGACCGCATCTCCTGGCACTGCCACTCCTCCCGCTACGGCGAGTGCTTCAGGGGATCCCAGCACGGGCGCGGGCTCAGGAGGAGCAGGAGCACCATCTACCAACTCTGCACCGGCAGCAGCTCCCGCCCCGGCGCCGTCCTCCCCTGCCCCCGCATCCACTCCCACACCGGCCGAAGCCCCGGCATCGGCGCCTGCCGCCGCCACAGGCGATGGCAACGCGGCGGAGTCCTGAAATCCGCCCGCGCTTGTTGATTACAGTTTCCGCCCGGCGCTTTTTGAGATAGCCTCGCTGCTGTTGTGAGCAAGAAATCCGCAAAAATTGCCGCGCTTATTGAAAGCTGCGATACCCAGGGTGGCCGGTATGATCCGCACTACCCAGGCTACTTCGCGTGCTTCAACGTCAATCTGTACTACGAAGCCCACGACGTTCTGGAAGAACTCTGGCTGGCGGAAAAGCCCGCGCCTAATTCCGACTACTACAAGGGCCTCATCCAGTTTGCCGGCGCTTTTGTCCACCTGCAAAAGCAGCGCCTCAATCCCTCCTTCCGGCTTTTCCATCTGGCGCTGGCCAACTTCCAGAAGTACCCGGAGATCCACCTCAGCTTCGATCTGGCCAACGCCAAGCGCCTCTGTCTTCAGTACATTGAGCGCCTGGAGAACTCCGGCTTTACGGAAAATCCCTACACGCCGGAATCCGCTCCGCGTCTGTCGCTGCTGACGGACTGACTACCTCGCTGCCCTCCTCACAATACCACCGCGAAACTGAAAACCATCAACGGCGATGGGTGCGGCCTGAAAGAGAAGAATCTGGGTCCCAAATTAGTTCTCCCAAATCACGATGCGAATTGGTCCCAGGACTCCCCTCCCCCATTTCCATAAACCGCCTAACCTGCCTAAGTCTGAGCAGGCACTCTGAGCGCTGTCAGCTTTTTCAGCAGAAAGTACAGCATCTCCAGGCGGGGCACGGGGACGTCCATGTTGCGGCCGATGCGGTAGGCTTCACCCCAGATCGCTTCTACTTCCACGGGGCGTCCGGCGTCGTAATCGATGAGACTGCTGGGGCGGTATGGACCCATGACGCGCGTTTTCTCCATCATCTCCTCCTGAAACGCTGCCTCGATGCGGTAACCCAGCGCGGCTGCCACGCTCCGCACCTCCTCCATCAGCAGAGCGGCCAGTGCGCGCGTGCCGGCATCCTGAATGATCTGGTGGACATCCACGGAGCCTGCCGCGATAGAGAGGCCATTGAAGGGCACGTTCCACACCTGCTTACGCCAGCGCGCCTCGCGAAGGCTATTGACCACCACCATGTGCAGCCCCGCCGCCGTGGCGGCCTGGGCAAAAGTGTGAGTGCGCGGCTGGGGCAGGCGCCCATATTCACCGATATGAATGCTGCCGTGGCCAAAGTTCTCCACCACGGCAGGGGCGATGCGGTTGAGGCATACAAAGCAGAGTCCTCCAAGCACGCGATCCTGGCCAAACTGTGAGGCCAGCAGTTCCTCATTGCCCAGACCGTTCTGTAGTGTCAGCAAACTGGTGGTGCGCTGCAGCAACGGCGGAATCAGCTCGCGCAGAGCAGCGTTGCTTGTGCTCTTCAGCCCGATGATCACCCAGTCGCACGGCCCAATCTCTTTGGCGAAGCGGTAAATGTGCGGTTTCTCCAACAGATCTTCCTTGCCACCGCTGCGAACGCGAATGCCATGGCGCGCCGCTTCCTCGTAGTCCGACCGCATCAGGAAATGCACATCCTCGCCCGCCATGGCCAGCCGCGCCCCATAATACAGCCCGATGGCACCACTGCCTACAACGGCGATTTTTCCAATACCCATGGCTTCAGTTTAAATCAATCCAACGCTTTGCGCCATCGCGGAAACACGATGACACCGAACGGTTTAAGCCATTTGGCAGAAAGCATTTCACCATTACTTGCCGGCAGGCTTGACCGCAGGGTCATAATTCACCATCACCACACGGGATCCGCTCTTGCCAAGTACATGCACCGGCTTGCCCGTAATGCCCAGCGTCTGCGACCAGAACTGCAGCCGGCTTTGCTCCACAATAAAGTAAACTTTTTTGTCCGATGCCCAAACTGGTAGAACGGTGCCGTTGTTCAGGTAATACTGCCCTCCCACGCCCTGTACGCGGGTGGCAAAGTCATTGTGGGGAATCGCATTGACCCAGTGCACCCGGTAGTTCAGGTAGAACAGCAGGCTGCTGCCCACATTCTGCTCGCTTTCGCACGCCACAATGGCATCTGCCGGCGCCACTTCGTTGATCATGCGCGCCTGATTGGCCAGCGAGAAGTTGGGACTCATGATCGCGAATCCGCTGGTGGCCAGAGACAGCAGCACGCTCATCACCAGCGTAATGGCGATGAACGCGGGAGCCAGGCGCTGCTTCCAGGCAAAGTAAATCGCAGCCAGACCGCCCGCCAGAAGAGCCGCACCGGCGCCCAGCATCAGCGGGACAAAACTCTCCCACGCGCCACTGGGCAGCCCCGCCAGCGCATTGGCAAAGGTGTCGCGGTTGGCGGTATCAGCCACTTCTCCACCAGACTGGGAGAATGAGTTACCAAAGAAAAGCGCCAGGATAAGAAGTCCCGCACCAGCCACAGTAAGCACAGCACCGGGCGTTACGGTAAACCATTTGGAAAGACGCTTTTCAGTCGCCCACGGCCAGGCCAGGAAGATGGCGACTGCGCCCCAGCAGGTCATCGCATAATAATCCTGCACCTTGGAGAAGCTAAGCGAGATAAAAGTCAGCGCCACCCATACCGAAAGAGTCCTGACAATGAAGACATCCGTTGCTGCCGAAACTGCTTTGGCGTGCGCTGCAATGGCAGCCGGAGTCGCATCCTTCTTTTCCTGGGCAGCCTTCTGGCGGCCCTGCCACCACAGCAGCAGCGAGGCCGGGGCAAGCATTACCCACGGGCTCCAGAAGATCAGGTGCTGAAGATAGAATCCAATAAAGGAAACGCCGCGCGTGCTGCTGGGATAACGCGTGTTGGTTGCATGACCAATCTGCTCATTGACAAAGTGATCGCGCAGGAAGCCCGGCAGCGAGGCTTCAACCGCAATGTACCATGGCAGCACGATCAGCACGAAAATCCCCACGCCGGACAGCGAGAAAAAGGGCCGGTAAAAGCGGCGGCACTCGGGCCAGATCGCCATGGAAATCAGGACAATACCCAGCGGCCACAATGCACCATGCAGCCCCTTCGACATAGAGCCAAGCGCCATGAAAGCCCATGCGGCCAGAAACCAGCGCTGCACCTGCCTGCTGCGCTCTTCGTCGCTCAGCTCGACGGATTCCCCGGCCTGCCACGCGCGAATAAAGGCGTAGACGGTGAGGCTTAGAAATGTCGCCAGAAAAGGCTCCGGCTGAACAAGATGCGTAAAGACAAAAACGCCAAGCATGGAGGCCAGCACACCTGCCGACATCACGCCATGGCGAACGCCGCGCAGAGAGGAGGCGATCAGAAAGGTCGCCCAGATCCACGCTGCAGTTGCCAGGGCATTGGGCACGCGGATGCCAAACTCGGTCATCCCCAGCACGCTGGTGGAGGCCAGCATGGCCCAGTAGGTCAGAATTGGCTTCTGAATGCGCGCCAGTCCGTTATTGCTCGGCACAATCCAGTTTCCCGTCTGCTGCATCTCCCGAACCGCCCCGGCATACAGCCCCTCGTTATCATCGTAAATGACGGGCGCGAAGGAGTTTGCCAGGTAGAAGAGAGCCGCCAGCGCGAAGACCAGCCCGCCAATTGCCGATAGGCTCCAGCCTGCGAAAAAGGAGTTCTCGTTCGCCACTGATGCGGAGGATTCCGTTGCGTTCCCATCCAGAGAAGCACGGTCACCTTCCATATGGGCTTTGCGACGGTTCGTGGCAGCCTTGTTGGCCAGAGTGTGGGAGGGGACGGGGGGCGCGGAAGCAGGCATCACCCGTGCACTTTGGGCAGATCGCCGCAGGAATCAAGTTCCAAGGTGTTTGGAAGTTCGAAATAATTACCTGCTGCACCATGCCCTCACGCTCTCGTTCCCTGAATCCCCCGAAACGTCTCCCCTAAACCTCGCGGAGCGCATGGTGCCGTCGCTTATAATTAAGTCTACCGACGGGCTTAGCTGGCTGGAGTGTTGGGCGGCAGTTCGCCAGTGCCGGCTGCGGCTTCCTGAGACTGTCCTACGACAAACAGAATCACGCCCAGGATAACCATGGCGGCACGGATAGCCCAGCCTACTTCCTCACCCCACGTTTCAATCCACATGAGAAGCCTGAACTCCAGCCCAATAAAATGGAGCAGAACCGACCCGATACCAAAAATGAGCAAATAAATGCCGAACTGTTTCATAACGCAGTAGTGCAGTGTTGTTAGGGATTACAGGAGAACGACATGGAACGCAGCATACGTCCCACACCTGTGCGATACTAGTGTTATTCTGTGCACTGTAAAGATATTTTTTCAAGATCATGAACATCCGCATCCCTTTCGCATTGAAACAGTTACACTTGTTCACACATGCCTGCCGACAGGATCCGCAGTTGACTGGCACTTGTGCCCGTGCTCACTTGGGTCCATCTTGGCACAGTATGCCCGCCCCCTCTCTCTGGCCGGTCCTCTTTGGCCTGGAAACTGAAATCGGCATCAGCATCGTCGAAAACCCCGGAGCAGATGTGGTGGAAGAATCCATCGCCCTTGTCCGCTCCGCCACGCAGTACGGCCTGCCCCACCTGTGGGACTATACGTTCGAAGATCCTCATCAGGACGCACGCGGGTTCCGGGCCAAGGAGCTGCTGCAGGATACCGACGAGGCCAACTATTTCTCCCAGGATACTCGTCGGGAGCTCACTTTCGCGGAAATCAAAAGCGACCTGGTTCTGCGAAACGGCGCCCGGTTCTACAACGATCACGCTCACCCGGAATTCTCTACGCCCGAGTGCGCCACATTGCGCGATCTTATTGCCCAGGACAAGGCCGGCGAGCGGATTCTGGAGGACTGCGCGCTGAACGTAACGACACACGGCGGGCGTACCGTCAGGCTTTACAAAAACAACACTGACTTTCTGGGACACAGTTATGGATGTCACGACAACTACCTGATTGCACGCGACATCCCATGGGAACGCGTGGTACGGGCCATGACACCGTTCCTGGTTACACGACAAATTTTCGCCGGAGCAGGCAAGGTTGGCTATGAGAGCGAAGACGCGTCCGGCCAGGGCTCAGGCTTCCAGATCTCCCAGCGTGCGGATTTCTTTACAGAGCTGGTAAGTATCGACACGATGAATCGCCGCCCGCTTATTAATACCCGGGACGAGCCGCATGCCGACAATCGTCGCTACCGCCGCTTTCACGTCATCATCGGCGACGCCAATATGGCGCAATACGCCACGTGGCTGAAAGTCGGGACGACCGCGCTGGTTCTGGAAGCTCTTGCACAGGGTGAGCCGCCCGCAGGCATTACCCTGGCC
>JBGGNE010000314.1:0-12176 GCA_041287705.1 Methylacidiphilales bacterium
CACCACATCATTTGCAAAAGTTCCCTTCTCCAGGCTGGAGAGGTTCACGGGAGCATAATTGATGTGGAAGCGTGCATTGTTAAAGCCGCGCTTGGGGATACGGCGGATCAGGGGCATCTGGCCGCCTTCGAAACCGAGGCGGATGCTGCCGCCGGAGCGGGCTTTCTGACCCTTGTGACCCTTACCGCTGGTCTTACCGTGGCCGGAGCTTTCGCCGCAGCCCAGGCGCTTGACGCGATGGTTGGCGCCGGGACGCGGCTTGGAGTTGTGAAGTCGAATACTCATGGGAGTGAAGAAACGTAGTATGTTTAAAATGGAGAGTGGCCCTCACCGGTGAGGGATGAGGGCCAGTAGATTCGCGGGAAACCTGGCCTTAGCTCTGGGCTGCGGCGGCTTCCACGGAAACCGCGGAGAGCTCCACCGGCGTGCCGACGAGCGGCTTGGCCTTTATCGTCTTGCCGCGCAGGCGGAAGATGGTTTCCTTCGGACGCAGCTGGCGCAGGGCTTCCAGCGTTGCTTTCACAACGTTGGCCGGGTTACCGGAGCCGAGCGACTTCGCGAGAACGTCCTTGATGCCGGCCGCTTCAACCACCGCACGGACACCGCCACCGGCGATGAGACCCGTACCGGGAGATGCGGGACGCAGGAGAACCTTGCCGCCGCCGAATTCGCCAAACACCTGGTGGGGAATGGTGGATTCGCGGAGAGCTACGGGCTCCAGCTGCTTCTTCGCGGAGTCAGTTGCCTTGCGGATAGCTTCGGAAACTTCATTCGCTTTGCCAAAGCCGATGCCGACGCGACCCTTACGATCGCCGACAACCAGGAGTGCGCTGAAGCTGAAGCGGCGTCCGCCCTTCACTACTTTGGCGCATCGGTTGATGAACACAACCTTCTCCATCAGCTCGTTCTTATTGTCATCGCCGCCACGGTCCTGACGAGGACCACGACGACCGGGGCCGCCGCGACGGGGGCCGCGATTATCGCCGCCGCCACGATGTCCGCCACCACCACCACCGCCGCCGCTGCTCTGACCACCTTGAGACGCATCTCCACCGGCGGGAGCGCCAGGGGTTCCAACACGGGTATTTCTAATATCAGCCACAGTTACCGCCAAAGTTTAAGATTAAAATTGAAGTCCGCCGGAACGCGCGGCGTCGGCGAGAGCCTTCACCTTGCCATGATACGTGAAGCCGCCGCGATCAAACACCACAGAGGTGATGTTCTTCGCCTGGGCGCGCTCTGCGACGAGCTTGCCCACCTGTTCGGCGCCGGAAACATTCGGGCGCAGCTTCGTGCCGGCCAGAGCCTTTTCGGTCGTGGAAACACCCACAATCGTCTTGCCGACGGTGTCGTCGATAACCTGCACATAAATGTGCTGGCCGGAGAAATTAACGGAGAGGCGGGGGCGCTGGGTAGTGCCCGTGACCTTGCGGCGAATACGGGCGTGCAGCCGCTGCCGGGTTGCTTTGCGTGTAGAGATAGCCATCGTTGTCTTGTGTTTTGCCAGAGCGAAAGCGGGGCCGTCCCGATTATGAAATAACCGGGACCTGACGCGCGCTCCACTGGCGGGTTACTACTTGCCTTGGGCGGTCTTGCCTTCCTTGCGGATGATCTTCTCACCAGCGTAGCGAACACCCTTGCCCTTATAGGGTTCCGGGGGATAATAGCGGCGGATATCCGCTGCCACGGCGCCGACTTTCTGCTTGTCGAAGCCTTCAACCAGGATGTTGACGTTCTCCGTCACCGTGATTTTGATATCAGCGGGAATGGCGTACAGAACGGGATGGGAAAAGCCGAGGCTGAGATTGAGCTTGTCACCCTGAACGACGGCTTTGAAACCGACGCCCTGAATTTCCAGCTTGGTCACGAAACCTTTGCTGACGCCTTCGACCATGTTGGCCACGAGGCTGCGGCTGAGACCATGCAGAGCCTTGGCGTTCTTCGCGCCGGCGCCGATGTTCTTCACCGTCAGCACGCCCTTGTCCAGGGAGGCCGATACAGCGGAGGGCAGAGTGTGAGAGAGCTTACCGCGCGGTCCTTCCACCTTCACGACAGGCCCTTCGAGGGTCACCTTAACTTTTTCCGGGATGGTGATCGGCCGGAGTCCAATACGAGACATAAGCGAGAGAAGCGTGGAGGATTAATAAATGGTGCACAGCAGCTCGCCACCGAGGCGCAGCTTGCGGGCGGTATGACCCGCCATCACGCCCTGGGGCGTGGAGACAACGGAAACGCCGAGACCGCCGAGCACGCTCGGGATTTCGTCGCTGCCAACATAACGGCGCAGGCCGGGCTTGCTCACGCGCTTGATAGCGGTGATGGCGCGGCTCTTGCCACGGCCGCGGATAGCGACAGTGAGCACGGGTTTCTTCTGACCGAGATCAGCAGAAACTTCAGCCAGGTAGCCTTCCTTCTTCAGGATGTGGGCTACGTCGGCTTTCAGGCGGGAATAATTGACCACAACTTCGGCTTTGCCGGCGCGGGAAGCGTTGCGGATCGAGGAGAGAAAATCGCCAAGGGGATCGGTTTGCATGGGAGTCAGAATCCTGAAGGTAAAGGCAGAAATCGGTGGGGCAAGACTGGATTACCAGCTCGCTTTGGTGACGCCGGGGATTTCGCCCTTAAGCGCCATCTCGCGGAACTGGATGCGGCTGACGCCGAATTTGCGCATATAAGCGCGGCGGCGACCGGAGAGTTTGCACCGATTGTAGCCACGAACCTTGAATTTAGGTTCCTGCTGTTGTTTAACGATCCAGCATGTCTTAGCCATAAGGAATTACGTTTTAAAAGGGAAACGAGTGGGAGTAGAAGTGCTCGATCGAATGATTAAGCGGTGGGCTGTTTGCGATCGGAGAAAGGCATGCCCATGAGGCCGAGAAGCTCTTTGGCTTCGTCGTTCTTGGCAGCGGAAGTCACGATCGTGATGTCCATACCCAGGTTGCGCTTGATCTTATCCAGCTCAATTTCCGGGAAAATCGTCTGATCCTTAACACCAAGCGTGTAGTTGCCGCGACCGTCAAAGGCGCGGGCGGGAACTCCGCGAAAATCGCGGATACGGGGAAGCGCTGTGCAGATGAGACGCTCCAGGAACTCATACATGATCTTGCCGCGGAGGGTAACCTTCGCGCCAATGTCCTGGCCTTCGCGCAGCTTGAAGTTGGAGATGCTCTTCGTGGCCGTCGTCTTCACGGGCTTTTGGCCGGTGATGGTGCGCAGCTCGTTTACCGCATCTTCAAGGGCGGCTTTCGTGTCGGGGGAGGATCCGATGCAGCAGTTAACCGTAACTTTCTTGATCTTCGGGACCTGATGCGGGTTCTTGTAACCGCGGTTCTTGATCAGCGCGGGAATGACCTGCTCCAGATACAACTTGTGCAGGGCGGCTTTCGGAGCCGATTCGTTGGTGCTCATGGTGGGGCTTGCTTAAAGTAGAAGGTTGGGAGCTTATTTGCCGGATTTGGCGGAACGGCGCGCCTCACGGGCGTCGAATTCCGTCACGCTCATCACGTTGGAGATATGGATCGTGCCTTCACGCTCCACATAGCCACCCTGGGGGTTGGCTTCGCTCTTGCGAGTCGCCTTCTTGATCATATTGATGCCTTCCACTACCACACGATTCTTGTCGCGGAGCACCTGAAGGATTTTACCGCGCTGTTTGCGGTGCGCGCCCGAGATAACCACCACGAGATCGTTCTTCTTTACGTGGAACGATTTCTGGGGAGCGATTTGGTTTTTCATGTCAGAGTCTGAAGTCAGAATGTTAGGAGAAATGCTTTGCACTGGGGCGATGCCGTATCCACTTCACAGGACGCGCACCACCCTGCCAAACTAGATAACCTCGGGAGCCAGGGAAATGATCTTCATGAAGTTGCGCTCACGAAGCTCGCGGGCAACCGGGCCGAAGATACGGGTACCGCGGGGATTTTGATCCTTGTCAATGATCACCACAGCGTTGTTGTCGAAACGGAGGTAAGAGCCATCCGTGCGGCGAATCGGAGCGCGGGTGCGCACCACAACGGCGCGGACAACTTCGCTCTTCTTCACGGTACCATCGGGGGCGGCTTCCTTTACGTTGGCGGTGATCACATCACCGACAGAAGCGTACAATGTCTTCTTGCCGATCACACCAATCATGGTGGCACGGCGGGCGCCGGTATTGTCGGCTACATCAACCCAGCTACGAATTTGAATCATATGCGTGTAAAGCTAAAGCTGTTAAGGCGTGGTAGTTGGATTAATGCTTCAGAACTTCGGCCAGCTCCCAGCGCTTCAGCTTGCTCAGGGGGCGTGTCTCACGAATGAGAACGCGATCGCCAAGCTTGGCTTCACCCTTTTCGTCGTGCGCATAGAAGCGCTCGCTTACTTTGATGATCTTCTTGTAGCGGGGGTGCGGCACGCGGCGCACGACCTTCACCACGATGGTCTTTTGCATCTTCGTCGAGACGACCTCGCCCGTACGCTCTTTGCGGGACGGGGGCCGGGTGGTTGCCTGGACGGGGGCGACGGATGCGCTGGAGTCAGGCGTGGTTTGCTGTTCGCTCATGGCTGGATGGGAAATGAAGGAGTCGGGAAATCAGGGGAAATTCTTGGAAACTGAAAGAAGGCGGGGCGAAGCCGGATTACTTCGCCTTCTCCTTGCGCTTGATGGTCAGGCCGAGGGCCTTCTCGCTGATGGCCGTGTGGATACGGGCACGCTCTTTGCGGAGTTCGCGGAGGCGGCTGGGGCGCTCCAGAGTACCGGTGGCCTGCTGCAGACGCAGGTTGAAGGTTTCCTCGCGGGCGGCCAGATCTTTGGCCTTCAGCTCGTCAACCGTCAGGTCGCGAAACTCAATGATGTCAGTGGGCATGGCAGAAGTGTTGGTGTAATGGTGAGACGTTATCGATTAAACACCCGCTGCCGCCGGCACTGCGCGCTTGATGAAACGGACACGGATGGGGAGCTTGTTGGCGGCCAGGCGCATGGACTCACGTGCCACGGACTCAGGAATACCATCCAGCTCAAACAGAATGTTACCCGGCTTGACTACGGCTACCCAGAATTCCGGGGCGCCTTTACCTTTACCCATTCGGGTCTCAGGGGGACGGGAAGTCACGGACTTGTCCGGGAAAATACGGATCCAGGTCTTGCCTTTGCGCTTCATGTTGTTGCTGATCACGCGACGGCAGGCTTCAATCTGCGTGTTGGTGATCCAGGCGCGCTCAAGGGCCTGCAGCGCATAAGCGCCGAACGCAATGTACGTATTGCGCGTGGCCATACCCTTACGGCTGCCGCGCTGCGTTTTGCGGTACTTAACTCGTTTCGGAAGAAGAGGCATAAAGTCGTCCTAGTAGAAATAATGCGAATGAATGAGAGGTGCGCCGGAACTTAGCGCACATCCTCCGTCGGGCGGCACACCCAGACTTTAATACCGATCTTACCGGCAACCGTCATCGCTTCGGCAAAGCCGTAGTCGATATCAGCGCGCAGTGTATGCAGCGGCACCTTGCCCTCACGGTATTCTTCGGAGCGGGCGATTTCAGCGCCACCCAGACGACCGGAGCACTTGATACGAACACCCAGAGCGCCCATATCCATGGTCGTCTGCAGGGTTTTCTTCATCGCGCGACGGAAGGAGATACGGCGCTCGATCTGCAGCGCGATATTTTCAGCAACCAACTGAGCGTCGAGCTCAGGGTTCTTGACTTCCTTGACGTCGATCAGCACTTCGCGATCCTTGGCCGTCAGACCACGAATCTCGTCCTTCAGCTTATCCAGCTCAGAGGCTTTGCGGCCAATGACAACGCCGGGGCGGGCGGTATGAATGTTGACGCGAACGCGATTAGACGCGCGCTCGATAACCACCTTGGAAACAGCAGCTCCATCAAGGCGCTTCTTGATGAAGTTACGGATGCACTTGTCTTCGTACAGATAGATCGGGAAATCCTTCTTGCTGGCGTACCACATGGAGCGCCAGTTGCGGTTGACCGCGAGACGGAAGCCGATTGGATTAACTTTTTGGCCCATAGCGTTGGAATAGAAGAGAGGGTAAAAACGAGGCGAACAGAGGGATACGTTCCGCTAGCTTGGAGCCTTAGGCCTGCTGCTCAATCTCCGACAGCGTGATCTTGATATGGCTGGTACGCTTGCGAATCGGGCCGGCACTACCGCGCGCCTTGGGCTGAAAACGTTTCAGCGTGGGGCCTTCGCCCACAACAGCTTCTTTAACCACAAGATTCTGTTCCTTGAGGTTGTTGTTGTGAGTTGCATTGTGGATCGCGCTCTTGAGAGTGCGAGCAACGAGTTCCGCAGCTTTCTTGGGCGAGAACTTCACCACATCAACTGCCTGAGAAACGGGAAGACCCTGGATGGCACGGGTTACTTCTCTAGCCTTAAAGGCGCTGATCCGCGCGAAGCGGTGGAGTGATTTGACTTCCATAAAAACGATGCGAGTGGGAGTTCGGTAGCGTGTTGAATAACTGCGTTGCGGTAACTTGCGGTTTGCGTCAGCAAAGCGTTAAAGAGAGTGGATTGAAATGCGAAAAAGTCGTAAGTAATTGAGGTGGAACGATATAATAAATCAGAAGACCCGTATATCGCGGGAGCCAAAAAGAATGCCTGAAACACGGCGAAACGTCAAGGAGAAATCTGATCCGTTTCGATTCGCGCCCTGTCGCCCGCAGCCACGTCCATGCGCTGGCCGCCTGTGTCAATCATCCCGGTGGATGCTTTGTCGACAACGTAAAAGGCTTTTACACGGGCAATGCGAACTGCATTCCTGAATATAAGAAAGGGTGTGCCTTCCTTAATACCAAGGGAACGGCCGGCGTTCAGAATAACAGATCCCCTGTCAAGATCCACGTGGATCACCTGGATGTCGCTCAACGACGATGCGAGCGGCACTTTGCTGCCGCCTCTGCCCGCTAACACTTCCTGGGCCTGGCGCACAGCGACTTCATACTCGGCGCGCAGCGTACCATTGGCACCGCTGGCGGACTGCAACACGGACTGACTGCTTTCCAACACCCTGCTGAGGGCGGCGGCCATTTCCTTGCGCTGACGATCGGCCTGCCGAAGCTGGGCAACTGCATCGAGGAGACGCTCACCGATCCGGCCTATATCGCCGGTAAGTGCATCAATGCCAAGTACGGCATTAATGGTCTTCTGCTCAATGTAAAGCTGCTCCTTACGAGCTGCTTCCTTGCGTAAAGCTATGTTCTCTTTCTCCAACTGGCGGATCTTCACTTCAAGCTCGGCTCGCGACAACTGCCTCTCACCTGGCACTCCTCCGGGGCCTGGCGCGGGATCCGGGGTTTCCGTTTCGCGTGCTGGTGCTATGCCGGCGGGGGCCTCGGGCATGGGCCCGACAACTTCATCCGTCCGTTCCGGCCCTACTTCCAGAGGCGTTGGTGCGCCGCTTCCCGATGTATTCAACGGGGTCGGCAGCATCTCCTCTTCAGGAGAACGCGCGGGCTGGTAGGGTTTTGTGTCCTTCGGCTCTTCGGTTATATCGCTCATGACGGGACCCATAGGGTCTTCGCCTGACGCGGTTTTGTCCGTTGGTGCCGGGGATGGTTCGGGTGATTTGGCTGGGTGCTCTGTCCTGGGAGGGTTCGCCTTTTTAGAGCGTTCCTTCGCTACAGCGGGGCTGGGCTTGGAAGTGGGGGCGGGAACTGGAGCCGGCATTGCCTTCCGGTTATTGGCCGGTACGGGCATATTCGCCGTGGCTGCTGCTGCTTTCTCCTTGTCCTTCTCTTTATCCTGGCTTTTGGGCGCCGTTTTATCGGCTGCCTTAGCTGCTGCTGCGGGCTTCTTCGAGTCCTTGTCTTTATCCTTGTCCTGTGTCTTGTCTGGGGACGTACTCTTTTCCTGGGCCTGTTCCTTCGTCTCCGGGGCTTCCGGAGCCGTTGGTTTGGCTTGATTCAAAGAACGATTTCCAGGCAGCTTCGCGTTCTGAACGCTGCTGGAGGAGGCCTGCGCAAGGCTGGCCCCCTGTTGAAAATGGAGTATAACCGAAACAAGCGCAACGAAGCTGACGAACTGTCGGACGCCGCTGAGAACACTTCCCCTGCCCCGCCGCATTGCGGCAGGAAGCAGGATCGAAAGCATTCCGGAAAGCGGCATCTTACATAGATCGTTGCGCTGCATCCTGTTAAAAGGTGCAGCGCGCGCTGCTTACTTGCTGACCTTCTCAGTGTGGGCGCCGTGGCGGCGGAAGGTGCGTGTCAGCGAGAATTCGCCGAGGCGGTGGCCGACCATGTTTTCCGTGACGAACACGGAATTGAAGATCTTGCCATTGTGCACCAGGAAGGTGTGACCGACGAAGTCGGGGGTGATCAGGGAGCGGCGCGACCAGGTCTTGATCGGGCGCTTGATCTTTTCGCCGTTCATCTTCTCGATTTTCTTGAGAACATGATCGTCAACGAAAGGACCTTTTTTGAGGCTTCTGCCCATAGGAGCGAGTGGTTACTTAGGTTAAGAGGAGAGAGAAATGTAGCAAGGAAGTTACTGTTGTAAAACAGCAATTACTTCTTCTTCTTGCGCGAGATGATGAACTTGTTCGAAGGCTTGTACTTCGCGCGGGTCTTGAAGCCCTTGGCAGGCTGGCCCCAGGGAGAAACAGGATGCTGGCGTCCGCCACCGCCCTTGCTCTTGCCCTGACCGCCACCCATCGGGTGATCGACCGGGTTCATGACCATACCGCGAACCTTGGAACGGCGACCCATCCAGCGGGTACGACCGGCCTTACCGAGCGAGAGGTTCTCGTGCTCGAGATTACCGACCTGACCGATAGTGGCGTAGCATTTCGCGTGGATCTTGCGGATTTCACCGGAAGGCAGGCGAATCTGGGCGTAGCCCTGATCCACCGACATGATCGTCGCGGAGTTACCAGCGGAGCGCACCAGCTGAGCGCCTTTGCCGGGCGTCATTTCGATGTTGTGAATCGGTGCGGCGAGAGGAATACGATCAAGGGGCATCGCATTGCCAATCGCGGGCTCGATGTCCGGGCCGGCCTGTACGTACATGCCGACTTTGAGGCCGTTGGGGGCCAGGATGTAACGCTTTTCGCCGTCATCGTACTTCAGCAGTGCAATGCGGGCGGTGCGGTTCGGATCATACTCGATCGTCTCCACAATCGCGGGGATCGTGAGCTTGTTGCGCTTGAAATCGATGATGCGATAGCGCTGCTTGTGACCACCGCCGATGTGGCGGGAGGTAACGCGGCCGCGATTATTGCGACCACCGGACTTCATCAGACGCTCTGTCAGGCTCTTCTCAGGCTTGGAAGCGGTGATTTCGTCAAAGCCGTTCAGCACGGTAAAGCGCAGAGACGGGGTCAACGGACGGAAAGTTTTAAGGGCCATAGTGTGGCTAAAAGGTGAAAGGTCGTGGCGGAAAGGCTGTCCGGATTGCGTTAAGTTCAGTACGGACAGCCGATTCATTCAGGGGCCAGTATCTGGCTTTAGACGAAGTCGATCTTCTCGCCGTCCTTCAGCGTGACGATGGCTTTCTTCCAGTCGGATGTCTTGCCGGCGTGAATCGTGCGGGAGCGCTTCTTCTTGCCTTCGACGCGCATCGTGTTGACGCCTTTGACTTCTTTTTTGAAGATAGTCTTAACGGCGTGCTTGATCTCGATCTTCGTCGCGTCGAGAGCAACGCGGAAGACATACTGGTTCAGCGCGGAGAGCGATGTCGCCTTTTCAGTAATGCGAGGGGTTTTGATGATGAAAAACGGATCGCGCATGGGAATTAGGCTTTCAGGCGGTTCGAGATTTTGGCGAGGGCGCCTTCCACGATGATGATACGGTCCGGACGGAGCAGATCTTCAGCGTTGAGGAAGTCGGCGGTGGTGACGGCAACGCGGGGATGATTACGCGCGGCCTGCAGCACCTGCTGGTTCAGACCTTCCAGCACCAGAAGCACGGTGTTGTCGGCTGTCAGCACCGGGGAGAGCGCGGACACAAAGTCTTTGGTCTTGCCGGATTCGACATTGAAGGAAGGCTCGATGAAGATGTCGCCGCCGATAACGCGGGAGCTGATCGCCTTCTTCAGGGCCAGCTTCTTCACCTTGACGTTGGTGTTCTTGGAATAATCGCGGGGCTTGGGTCCGAAGACCACGCCGCCGCCACGCCAGATGGGGGAGGAGGCATAACCGGCGCGGGCATTACCCGTGCCCTTCTGGCGCCAGGGCTTCTTGCCGCTGCGGTTGACTTCGGCCTTGGTCTTGGTGCTGTGGGTACCGGCGCGGCGGTTGGCGCGATAGGCGACAACCGTTTCGTGCAGGGCCTGCGTGCCAATGCCGTTGAGAATCAGGTCGGTCTGCAGCTTTTCGTTAGCCGCGTCGACAGTGATAGGGGTGCTGTTCATGTTCAGTTCCTCCTGGTGTTACTTCTTACCGGCTTTACCCGGATTCTTTGCCTTCACCGCAGTCACTACGACAGGAGGCTTCGGCTGACCCTTGATTGCTGTGCGCACAACGACGTAGCCGCCCTTGGCTCCGGGCACCGCGCCGCTTACCAGCAGAGCGTTGTCGGATTCGCGGACCTGCACGATGCGGAGGTTCTGCACGGTGACATTTTCATCACCCATGTGACCAGGCATGCCGTGGTTCTTATAGATGCGACCCGGAGTAGAGCGCTGACCAATAGCACCGTTGCGGCGATGCGTCTTGGAACCGTGCGCTGCACCCTGACCGTCGAAATTGTGCTTCTTCATGACGCCGGCGAAGCCTTTACCCTTCGACACGCCAATGACGTCAACATACTGGCCAACCTTGAACTTGGTGACGTTCACAGACTCGCCGATCTTGGGGGCGGTCTCGTCTTTGCCAGGGATGAACTCGCGGACAAACTTCTTGGGGGCGGTACCCGCCTTCTTGAAGTGGCCGAGGAGGGGCTTCGTTACACGGTGCTCTTTCTGATCGAACACACCGACCTGCACAGCCTCGTACCCGTCGTTGTCCTTGGTCTTGACCTGAAGGACAGCGTTGGGCTCGGCCAGGATAACGGTCACGGGCGTGATGACGCCGTTCGCGTCGTAAACGCGAGTCATTCCGACTTTTTGACCTAAAATTCCGATGCTCATGTTATGCAATTACCGTCGGACTATCATAACCAGCCCGACTTTCGGGTGGCCATAGGATAGTTACCGCGGTTTCCTAAAGCTAAATTGGGAGAGAAGTTCCGCCGGCGTGACAATGTTGCCTGTGGGGGCTTTAGTTACGCCGGACTTGCTGGGGACGTTCGAGAGATCGGTCAGATCTTGATGTTGATATCCACGCCTGCGGGCAGGTTGAGCTTCTTGAGCTCGTCCACCGTCTTGGCGGTAGGATGGATAATGTCGATCAGGCGCTTGTGCGTCCGAATCTCGAACTGATCCATGCTCTTCTTGTCGACGTGCGGGGAACGGTTAACCGTATAGCGCTCAATCTTGGTGGGGAGCGGGATCGGGCCGGCTACAGAGGAACCGGTGCGGGAAGCTGTCTCTGCGATTTCCGTGGCGGCACGGTCCAGGAGACGATAGTCAAAGCCTTTGAGGCGAATGCGAATGCGCGTTTCGGCCATAAATTGTTATCCTTTCTTCTGTTCAGTTATGGTGGCCACGATATTCGCGGGCACTTGTTCAAAGTGAGAGGGCTCCATGGAGTACGCAGCACGGCCCTTCGACACGGTGCGGATAGCATTAACGTAGCCGAACATTTCGGAGAGCGGCACCTCGGCATTGACTACAGAGGAATTGCCCTTGGACGTAACGTTCATGATCTTGCCGCGACGGCGGTTAAGATCGCCCAGAATGTCGCCCTGGAACTCGTCCGGGGTGGACACTTCAACCTTCATCATCGGCTCCAGCAGGATCGGGGCGCCCTTGCGCATGACTTCCTTGACGGCGAAGATAGCGGCCATCTTGAACGCCAGTTCGTTGGAGTCAACTTCGTGGTAGGAACCATCGGTGATGTGAACCGTGACGTCGATAACGGGGGAACCATTGATCGTGCCGTTGAGCAGCGCTTCTTCAACGCCCTTCTTACAGGCAGGAATGTATTCCTTGGGAATGTTACCGCCGACAACCTTGGACTCAACAACGATACCTGCGCCGCGCTCGTTCGGGATCATCTCCAGAACCACGTGGCCGTACTGACCGCGACCACCGGACTGCTTGACCAGCTTGCCTTCACCCGTTGCTGTCTTGGTGATGGTTTCGC
>JBGGNE010000315.1:0-39625 GCA_041287705.1 Methylacidiphilales bacterium
CAGCGCAGGCTCGGCGGCCGTTACTGTTGCTTCGCTCAGAGGCGGCGTTGTGGTGGGAGTTGGCGGAGTTTTATCGGTGGCCGCCGTATATTCAGCCGCCAGCTTGTCGATAAGCACCGGATACTGATCCAGAGTCGCGGGCAGGGTATCCAGGTCGAACTCCTCGGCCTGACTGACCAGCAGCTTACCGTAGGTGACCAGCTCCTGTGCATGGAAGTCATTGCCCAGATCTTTCAGCATATTTCCGAACGTCTCGATCTCGCCAAGCATCTGCGATTTCACCAGACCCGGCCACAGATCCGCCTGATGATTGCGAAGCTGGTAGATCAGCCCGGCCCATTCCGCGGCATTTGGAGAGGGAGAGGCCGAAGGCGCTGTGCCGGCTGGCGTTGCAGCACTGGGCTTTTCTGCATTCGCATCACCCGCAACGGAAGCTGGTTCCGGCTTTGCTTTTGATTCCTCAGACGTCGCTGTGGGAGGCCGAGGCGGTTCAGCGGGAGCGAATCTGGGCGATGCTGAAGCGACAGATTTGGGAACTGAGGCTGGCTTGTGATCTGCAGAAGCCGCAGAAGCTGATGAATCCGGAGGAGTGGACGCAACTTCCTTTGTGGAGGCAGGCTTTGATTCGATTGCCGCAGCCGCGTCTTCTGATTCCGCTCCCTCCCCCAGGAACTTCGCCACGAGGGCGACCTGTTCCGGGAATTTCTCCAGAGTTTGGGCCATGGCATCCAGATCAAACATCTGCACCTGTTCCAGCAGATTGGAGGCGTACTGGCCCAGGTTGGGCGCCTTGTAATCTTCAGCCCATCCCGTAAGTTGCTGGGAGAACTCTTCGATCTCACCCATCTTCTGATCCTGAATCAGGCCGGGAAGCTGGTTCTTCTCCGCGTCGCGAAGCTGTTCGAGCAATACTTTCCAAAGCTCGGGATCTCCCGCGCCTTCCTTCAGTTCAAGCTCTTTGGTTTTCTCGGCTTCGGAATCTGCCGCTGCTTCGGCAACTGGGTCGATTTCCTGTAGCGGCAGATACTTCCGCATCATATCCACCAGGTCCTTTTTCGAAACCGGCTTGGCCAGAAAGCCATCAACGACTTCACGCACTTCATCTTCCTGGTGTTTCAGAACGGAGGCCGTAACTGCGATGATCGGAATATGTTTGGTGTCGGGATCGGCGCGGATAATGATGCTGGCCTGCACGCCATCCATCTCGGGCATCCGCACGTCCATCAGGATAACATGCGGCTTGTGCTCCTTGGCCTGAGCTACTGCTTCGAGACCATTTTGCGCCATCAGAAGCTTGTGCGCGGAACCCTCAAAGTAGCCGGCAATCAGCAGACGGTTCAGATCCACGTCATCCGCCACCAGAATGGTTGCAGGCTTGAACTGATCGACACGTGACGCCTGAGCATCCGCGCGTGATGTATCCTGAAATGCGGTGACGGTTACGTTCGGAAAGAAGAAGGAGAACGTGGAGCCTTCGCCATGGCGGGAGCGCACGGAAATCTTGCCGCCCATCATCTCCGTAAGGCGACGCGTGATAGTAAGGCCCAGACCAGTGCCGCCGTATTTGCGCGTGCTCTGGCCGCTGACCTGCGTAAAGGCCTGGAAGATGCGATCTACCTGATCTGTGGGGATACCGATACCGGTGTCCGCAACCTCAAGCAGCAGATCCACCTTCGTTTCGTCGTCTTCCTTATAAGTGGTTCGCGCGCTGATCGTGATGCCACCCTTGTCGGTAAACTTCAATGCGTTGCCGATGACGTTGAACAAAATCTGGCGGACACGCACTTCGTCCAGCAGCAGACCGCTCGGTGCATCGTCCTGAATATCAATGTTCAGGTACAGGCTTTTCTCGGAGGCTTTGGCAGAAAAGATGTGCTTGATTTCCGTCAGCAACTGCCTCAGCGAGCTTGGCTCGTACTGGAACTCCAGCTTGCCGGCTTCAATCTTGGACAGATCCAGAATGTCATTAATCAGCGTGAGCAGCGAGCGACCGCTTGAGGCGATGGCCTGCAGGTAGGACTTCTGCTTTCCTTCCGTTACCATGCCGCCAAGCAGATCCGAGAAGCCAAGGATGGCGTTCATCGGCGTGCGCAGTTCATGCGACATGTTGGCCAGGAATTCGCTCTTTGCCTGATTGGCCGCTTCGGCAGTCTGGCGGGCCAGCAGCGCCTCTTCCTCTGCCAGCTTCTGGCTGGTTACATCCGCGTTAACAATGATGTAATTGGAGAAATTGCCGTTCTCGTCATAGGCCGGCTGTCCATCCATGAAGATCCACAGAGGGAATCCCTCCTTCGTGTGCAGCAGAATCTCCGCCTGCAGCGGCACGGCTTTTTCCAGCTCCGCGACGATTTCGATGATCCCTGAGCGTGACGACTCCGGACCCTGCAGGATATCACCCACGCTGAGTCCCTTCACCTCGTTCAGGCTGTAGCCCGACATGCGGGTGAAACCGTCATTTACCCAGTCGATCTTTTTGTTGGAATCCAGGATGACAACCGCGTTGTCTGTACGGCTGGCAACCATGGCCAGCTTTTCGGAGGCTTTCTGCTCCTCCTTCAGGGATGCTTCGGCTATTTCGCGCTGAATGCGGCTGCGCGCCATGAACCAGCCGACGATTGCCGTGGCCAGCATGGCAAAACCGCCCGTGTAGACCACCAGCATGCGTGGAGCCAGGATCTTGTCTAATTCCCTGTTGTCGATGTAATTGACGAACTTCCAGTTATAACTTTCGTACTTCAGGTCCGGGTTGAATTTCTTGAGCGCGTCCAGAGGCGAGACTGTATCAAAGACAAAGTAGCCCTGGGATGTGTGAAAGTTCCCATGCGGCGCGGCTTCAATCTGCGCCCATGCCTCCGGATAAAGCTGCTTAAAGTTAATGTTTTTGCGGGGAATGTTAACCGCCTTCAGCTGCTCCCACATGAAGCCCCACTCACTTTCCTTTTCGGGGCCAACCAGCCAGTAGGAGTCTTTGTTCAGCATCATCAGATCACCCGGGCTGGGACCTGAGAGTCTGCGGATTTCCTGCAACATTGTGTGCTCAGGGAGATAGCTGAGCGTAAGCATGCCATACGGTTTGGGGTTTGGCTTACTCTTCTCGCTGTTTTGAAAGACCGGAACGCAAAACCGGATCATCGGCTTATAGGCGCCGTCCACCAGCTCGATCTTTCCCCATTCGATGGAGAGATCCAGAGGCGAGACGTAGATTTCGCCCGGCTTCAGCTTCATCGTCTCTTTGACGAAATAGCGGGTCGCTTTGCTCTGCAGCTTATCGTCGGGAACAATATCAGGCAGAGTGCGCTCAAAATTCACGCGGACACGCTCCATGCCTCTCTCATCGATAAATCGTAGCTGATCGTAAAAGCGTTTATGAGTGCCCAGCGAGACAAAGTCGCGCTTCAGCGATTCAATAGCCAGAGCCTGCTGCTCGGGCGTGCCTTCCATCAGAGGAAGTTCATTGCTGTCGGCGATGACCAGGAGATCGGAAGCGAGATTCTGAACGCTACGCACGGCCAGTTCCACTTCAAGCTTGAGCATTTCCGTAATGCCCTCAGTGGTTTTCTCCATGATGGCGTTAGTGTAGAACTCCCACATCCAATAGCCTACAACAGTGATAATCAGCCAGATCGGAAGAATCAGGGTGAGCCAGCGCTTTGTCTGTAACCGCAAAGGAATGCGATTGGAAACAGGAGAGACCGTAGGAGTTGCACCAGGCAGATTGCCCGCGCCGGGACCACCCGCAGCAATGGTTGCCACCGCACCGGGGGAAAGAGTGGCGGGAGGTGTCGCAGAAGACGGCCTCGAGGGAGGCGGAACGGTTGGCAGAGCTGCTGCAGCCTTTGACGGTGTTGCCGAGGCGGTTGGGGTATCCAGAATCTTGTCACTCATGAGATTTTCTCCCGGCTTTTAGGGGTGGCGTCATCCTCGTCCCCGGCTTCGGCCCTGCGATTTAAAAATTGCGAAAAGTGTCCGACCAGAATCCACATGAGGGCAACAGCGACCATCATACACGGCACGATCACCCAACCCCACTGCCGCCACAGAGCCTTGTCTTTACCGGCCATCACGTAGATGGGTACAAAGAGCAGCGGCAGAAAGAAGAGCAGCCATTTGCTTGCCGGTTCCACCCAGGCTACCGGCACCAGGCCTGTACCCAGCAGCAGCAGCATCAGGAACAGCCCGATCACATTATCCGGAATAATCAGCCCCGCCGTTTCCTTGATCCAGGTACCTGCAAAGAAGCAGCCCAGGATGAGGGCGCCACCCAGCAGCACACGAAGGATATCGTTAATTATGTTCAAGGTTGGGGGAAGGAATGTGGGGCAGGGCGGAAAAATCCAAATCCGCCGTCCATCATCTCCACGCCGCTCGTATTGTCCACTTAAAGGGACTGCAGAGCGACAGGAACATGATGCACGACGGATCGTAATCCGAAGTCTTGCAGATTATCTGGTGTAAATCGGCACTCCGGAGGACCGGGTCAGATTCTTGAAGAGGCTCATAAGCTCCAGCGTGATGGGGCCTGGCTTGCCAGTGCCGATCGTGCGGCCGTCCACCTCGTACACTGGCACGACTTCCGCGCCGCTGCCGGTAAGGAAGATTTCGTCCGCGACAAACAGATCGTAGCGGGTCAGATTAGTCTCAACGATGTCCTTGCCGAGGGTCCTGGCCAGGTCAAACATCACCTTACGGGTCAGACCGCCAAGGGCGCCTGCGTAGATGGGAGGCGTAAAGATGTGGCCCTTCTTTAGCACGAAGATGTTATCGCCGGTGCACTCGGCAACGTAGCCGTCCTGATTCAGCATGACGGTTTCCTGCGCGCCATAGAGGTTGCCCTCGATCTTCGCCAGGATGTTGTTGAGGTAATTGAGCGATTTGATGGCCGGGCTGAATGCCGCGACGTTGATGCGCTGGGTTGCGCCAGTGTTGACGCGCAGACCCTTCGTGTAGCACTCCTCGGGATAAAGCGAGATGGTGGCCGCGATGATAAATACCGTTGCCTTGGGACACTTCTCCGGGTTAATCCCCAGGTTGCCTACACCGCGGGTCACGACCAGTCGAATGTAGCCGTCCTGCAGCTCGTTGAGCCGGCACGTCTCCAGGGTTGCCGCCTTCAGGTCCTCATAGCTCATGGGAATCTTGAGCATGATCGCCTTGGCGGAATCCCACAGGCGATCCAGGTGCTCATCCAGCAGGAATACTCTGCCGTTGTAGATGCGGATTCCCTCAAAGATACCGTCGCCGTACAGCAGACCGTGGTCGAACACGGATATTTTCGCGTCGGCTTCGTCCAGATATTTACCGTCTATAAAGATCTTCATGTGACTAGTTGGCCGTCCCTCATATGAAAGCGGAAGTGGCCCATGGCGGCCACGCTTTCGTCGTGAGTAACAAGGATCAATGTTTTCTGTTTTTCCCTTTGCAAGGCAAGCAGCAAATGGACGATCTCGCGTCCAGTTTTAGGATCAAGGTTGCCGGTGGGCTCATCCGCCAGCAAAAGCTGGGGATCGTTGCGCAGTGCACGGGCAATCGCCACGCGCTGCTGCTCACCGCCGGACATCTGCCGCGGCATGTGTGTGGCGCGCCCCTTCAGGCCCACCATTTCCAGAAGTTCTTCTGCTTTCTTTCGCGAACCCTTTCGCGCCAGCATGGCGGGGATATCCACATTCTCCCACGCGGTAAGCTCCGGCAGAAGCTGGTAGCTCTGGAAAATAAACCCGACGTTAAGGTTGCGCCACTCCGCAAGTTTGTTGCGACTCCACCCGTAGATGCTTTCACCGCGCCACATCACGCGGCCCTGGTCGGGGTGATCCAGACCGCCCAGCACGTGCAGCAGCGTCGATTTACCCGAGCCCGACTGCCCCTGAATAACGCACGAGAGGCTGGCAGGAAAATCCACATCCAGCCCACGTAATACCTCCAGCTTGCTGCTGCCGATGGTGTAGGTCTTGGCCAGACCTTCCGCCCACAGGCGCACCGTTACATCCTGACCACCCTGAGGCAGCGCGGCGCCACCCAGCTTGAGCGCCGGGTTATACACCTCGCGAGGTGCGGAAAGAGGTGGCGCGGCGGTTGTTCCCGTGGCTCCGGACGCAGATGCAGGTGCGGCGGGAGTGGACGCAGCCGTGGTTGTTGTCGTCGCCGAAGTACCCGATGTCGAAGGCGGCGTTAAAGCTGTCGGCTTGGATCCGGATGCCCCGGAAGCAGGTAAATTACTCATGGCGAAGGGCTTTCACGGGATCAATAAGAGCGGCGCGCATGGCCGGCAGCAGCGCTGCAACGACGCATGTGAGAATAGCAGCAACCACAACAAGCACGACAAACTCCGGCTCCACAATCGCCGGTATGCTGGTAAATCCGTAGATATCCTTGGGGAAGGCCTCGATTCCAAAGCGATAACTCAGCAGGCCCAGGAAGTCATTGCGTACGTGCAGGCAGTACAGCCCCGCTGTTACGCCGGCCGTGGAGCCCGCGATGCCCACAACCAGTCCGTAGAGAGCAAAGATCGAGCCTACCTGTATATCATTGGCTCCCATAGCTTTCAGAATGCCGATTTCACCGCTCTTCTGCACCGTGACGGTAATGAGCGTTGAGCAAAGACCGAACGCTGCCACGACCATCACCACGAAAAGGATCATCGCCATCACCACACGCTCCGTGGCAACCGCGCCCACCAGCGATTTATTCTGCTCCAGCCACGTGCGGGCGCGGAGGGGCGGCGATGTGTTTTTCCAGTGTGCCATCAGACTGTCCGCTGTGCGCTTGGCTTCCACGGGATCCTTCACTTTAACGGCGATGCCGTGTGCACCCTGATTCAGCTGGTAAAAGCGCTGCCCGTTCTCCAGCGACACAATGAAGAAACCGCTGTCGATGGGATAATAGCCCGTGCTGAAAATCGCGGTGATTTCCATATCGGTCGGAAACGTCTGCGTCTCCTGCTCATCCTGCTGCGGCAGGGGATCCTGAGGAGCCGATGCTCCGCCGGGGCCTGTGCCGGGTTTGCCGGGTGCGTTGGTGGCGGTTGAACCCGTGCCGGGAGGCTGTTCGGGACCAATGGCGTCCTTGAACGCTTTGGAATTAATCACGCTGTTCGGCGCGATAATCGTGACGATATCTCCTACGTTCGCGCCGTTCAACCGGGCCCATTCGTCGCCCACCATTACGGTGTCTCCGCGCAGTTCAAACTCGCCCTGGCGCATTCCTTCGCGTTCCTGGCGAATGTAGCGCTTGATCGGCATTACTGGATCATCGGCTTCAGCAGGAATGCCTTTGATCGTCGGCGTCGAAACGCGCCCTTTGAATTTGGCCAGCACAGGGCCCACCACAAAGGGTGTTGCGGCCAGAACATCCTTCTCGCGCAGAACCTCCTTTACAAGAGGAGCAGGATCTTCCAGATAACCGTCGCGCATGACGGTGATGTGAGCGTTGAACTCGGTCAGTTTATCCGTCAGCTCTTTGCGGAAGCCGGACATCACACTCAGCACAAGAATAAGCACCGCAACGGCCAGCGTTACGCCCAGAATGGAAATAACGGTAATAAGCGAGACAAAGTTCCTCTGCGGTCGTATGTACCGCACGGCTAAAAACAGCTCTACAGGCAAATTCACGGTCAAGATCATAGCCGCACCGTGCCGAACAGCAATGGTATAAGAGAGCGATTTCTAAGGGCAGACGCGGAATAAGGCAGAAGGAGGACGGAATCTCAATGCCACATGGGCAAAATGCGGCCATGGGTTGCTGCCAGAAAACGATGTGAAGTAGTCTATGGAGTCTCCAGAGACTCCTATGGCTTAAGTTCTTCGAAAAGCTCGGCGCCCGGTTTGAATTCTTTGGGTATAAAATCACCTATATATAGGTGATCATTGCCATTATCTTTTGCCTTTTTAAAGTAGGCAGTATTATTGCAGTAGTAGACCGCCGCTCCTGCCTGCTTTCGTGCACCAGTCGTCAGCACTTCCAAGTCAGCCCCGCTCTTTACAACAAGTGGAGCATTGCCGGAACTCCATAGCAAAGGCAAGAACTCACAGCCTTCCACATTCTGTTTTACGCCTCGTGTTTTGCCCTTTGTCCGGTTAACCATGTAATTGACGCATACATTGTCTGCTGTAAGATCGGAGGCTTTTGTATTCGAAGGAGCAACTTTGCCATCAGTGGGCGTATAGACGGAACTTTTATCTTTCAGCACTCCAAGTGTGATCAGATAGTTGAATACGTCCGTTGAACTTTTTGCTTCATGAACACCATCTAAGGTTGCTGGAAATCGATCTTCAGGATTTTCATTTGCTGAAATCACAAGCGCTATACCTATGTTTCTTAGATTATTAACATGAGTATTGTGAGCCTTGCGTTGCCAGACAATCGACATGGCGGGAATACCAATCGCCAATAAAATGCCAATAATAGATATAGGACAACCTAGCTCAACCACGTGCCTCATATATCTATGATGATACGCTTAATATCTGATATTTGCAATGGATATTTAATGGGGAGTACGTCTGTTACTCTTTTTCTTCCTTCGCCTTAATTGCCGGGGCATCGCGCTTGTCAAACAAAACCGCGGAAACAACATTGACCGCCGTACTCGTATCCCAGTTCTCCGAGAGAATTGCTTCGCATTGATGGATGAGCTCGCACAGCTTCGGCTCCAGCATGTAACGCAGGGTCACTTTGCCGGTGCCGGGCTCGACTACAAAATCCAGCTCAGCGCCTTCAATCGCAATCAGCTTGTTTCTCACGCTCTCGTCTTCCAGTAATTCAGTGACGTTTTTGGGATTACGCTCATGGGTGGCGCGGTACTGGGCAAATGCGATGATGATTCGCTGCATGTTGGAGATGAGCGCTCCGGCGATACAATCGAGTTCCGTGGAAACGACCTGGACGGTCAGGGGTGTCAGCCGAAAGTTTTCTTCGGGCAATTGCCTCGGCAAGGTCAGCCGGCGATTCGCCTCGGAAGCCGCGAGGAATTCCCGGCGAGACTTCAGATCATGCAGCAACTCGATCATGGGCAGGAAAAGCAGGGTGTGCGGCCCATACCGGACAAGGGGGTGTGCTTTCGGCAGTTGAACTTCAATGGCCGTGCCGGGATTGTCCATGTTGAGAAAGGCTTCTCCCTCCATGGAAATCCGGTTCATGTGCACCTGCAGCTCCCAGGCGGCCTGATTGCGTAACTCCCTGATACGGAGAGGAAGAAGGGCCAGCCGGGAAAGATCCTCAGGTTCGAAAGCCCCTTCGCGCAAGGCCCGCGCCAGCGCCTTTATGGGGAACCGCGTGAACAATTCGTTGAAGGTGTTGCGATGATCCTCGCGATTGATGCCCAGTTTATCGGTGGCGAAAAGTAGCGGACTTTCCTGAAACAGATCCCTCTCTTTCAGTATGCCCATTAGGCGCGGGGAAAACAGTGCTGTGATAACGCCGGCTCGGCTCATATGTACGGCCGGGGCCATCTTCTCGATTGTGGAATAAGGCAAAGCGGCGGCCTTCTGTCGCGCCATTTCTTCAGCCCAAAGCTTGCGCGCGTACCAATCCAGCCCAAACCACGTACCCAGTGATCCGGCGGTAACGGAGAGGACTGCTACCAGCAGCAACAGGTCCCAGCGACGATACCAGGCCAGACGTTTGGGTACGGCATGGGATTCACTGGAACTGGCGGGAGGTTGCATAGCACTCTTTTACGTGAGAATGCCTGGATACTGCGCGAGAATCACGTCAAAGGAAAGTGAGGAACCGTACACGTCGCTACTCTTATGGCAGAAACTTCGGGAGTGGCAGCGACGCACTGGGCGATTGAGCCGAAGGACGCTCCTCTGGGTCGTAAAGAACCACACTGATAACCGAATCCGGTCGCCACTCATAGTCGTTAAGCAGCATGAAATTGGCTGCTGCTGTTTCCACCAGCTCAGTATCCAGCCTGCACTGAAGCATGGATTTGCCGGTACCGTCCGCCACAAGATCCAGCTTTGTGCCTTCCACGTTCAGAAGTTTGTCGTGCAGCCCGGCCTGTTCCAGCAGTTCGTCCATATCACGAGGATTGCGTCGATGCGCCTGCCGAAATATGGCGTGCGCCATGATTAGCCGCTGCATGTTGGATCCCAGGGCACCGGCGGTAAAATCCAGCATGGTAGAGACTGTCGAGACTGTGCCGCTGTCCGTACGCAACATCTCGTCTTCGCTCTGGCGAGGCATCGGAATCGTGCGGCTTTCGGCAATTCTGTCCAGCGTTATCATGTTACTGTCTATCTCACGCAGGTAATTGCGCTGCATAAGGTAATACATGTTGGAGGGGCCAAACCTGTATGCCGGTGGCGACTTCGTGTTGTCGCGCGCAGCTTCAAACCAGTCCTCCCAGGAAATGGGACCGTCCGCCTCCTTGGATTTTACCGCGTCCACCACGCTTAGGATCTCAGCTGCCAGTGCCTCGCGTGCCAGCGCCGTGAGGAGCGGCATATTGGCGGGGAGCTCTGCGATGAACGGCAATGCAGAGGTCGGGATTTCCCCCGTTCTCACCATCTTGGCAAAGTTCTGGATCTGATTCTGTTCCGTCGAAAACAGGCCGTGAAAACTCGATGTGGCGCCATCTTCGGGCGAAGGCCGTCCATGACCTTCCACTGAGTAATCCACCACCAGGTAACTCTCCTGGAAAGCTTCCACCTGAGCCAGCTTGTTGCGCACGTCCATGGGCACCACGGCGACAAAGGCGCCTGCCTGACCCAGGTATACGGCCAGCGGATACTTTACAGCGACCCGCGCCGTATCCTTTTCTTCCGCGTTCTCATCCGAGACTTCGCGGCCCGCGGCTTTGATGCGTGCCAGCTCCACATCCCAGCTGTGTCTGGCATAGACGCCCAGCCCCAGCCAGGTGGCAACCGCCCCGCCAATCATCACCAACAGGGCGATGCAGGGCAGCATTACCTCCAGCCGGCGATACCATGGCACAGCAACAGCCGGGGCGACGGGCGCCTCCTGCTTATTGTGCGATTCGATGCCGGTTGGGGGAAGATGAGCCATACCTCTATAGCGTTCGCAGGAAAGGGCGGATTTCTTACTCTCAATGTTGTGCAGCATCGTTCAACTTCACCGACATGTCGAGCGCGCTGAAGTCTGCTTCCAGCATGTTCATATATTGCACGACGTAATCGCGAAGCTCCTTATCCAGAACACAAGTCAGCCGGGCCGCGGCGTTCGGGTCGTTGCCCTCCGTTTCATAAACAAGCGATGCCCCTTCGGTTTCAAGCAGCACGTCCTGAAGATTGGCGCTTTTCACCAGTTCCTTCATATCGGTTGGATTACGTTGATGTTCATGACGAAACTGTGCATACGCGACGATCAGCCTCTGCATGTTGGAGCACACGGCCCCGCAGGTAAAGTTCAGCATGACTCCCAGCCCTTGCATCGTAATGCTGTCCTGGCCCACCAGGGACTGGTTTCCGGTAAACCGTGGACGCGGCACGAAGCGACTTTGACCCATATTTTCAACAAGGGTGAGAAGCCGATTCAGTTCGCGAATATAGTCGCGCTGCGCGAGATAAAACATATCTGTCGGGCCAAATCTATACGCCAGCGGCATTCGGCTATCGCCAGTCGCCGAAAGATACCATTGTTCCCATGTTATGCTCGGGGAAGAAGCCTCCCACATCTCAGCGGCGCGGACAGCATCAAGAATATGCTCGATCAGCTCCTTTTTTGTCCAGGCACACAGTGTGCGCATATCAACAGGAAGCAGCGCAATTTTTCTCAGATCTTCCTGCCTGACGACCTTCATGCGAACCATGCCAGCGAAGTTATGTATGTACCCGTCATTCTGAAAATAGCTGTCAATGCTACCACAAATGCCATTCTCAGGTGTAGACCTTATGCCTTGCAAGGTTACGGTCGCCTGAACCAGATAGTTTTCCCTAATCCCGTTACTATAGAACAGCGTTTCGCGCAGAGGTTCGGGGAAAAGCGCGATAAAGCTTCCGGCTCTGCTCATACAAAGCGCTTCAGGATACTCCCTGGCGAGACGTGCTTCCTTCTGGAACTCATAATCTGAATCCGAGAGCGCTCTGCCCGAAGCCTTCAGGCGCGAGAGCTCTGTATCCCAGCACCAGCGGGCATACCAGCCCATTCCTCGCCACAGAGCAACACTGGCGCAGATCACCACTACCGCAACCAGCAGCAACAGGATAAGCTCCCTGCGACCCCGACGGGGTGGCAGTTCATGCCTGCTCCCCGAAATCGCGGCATCGGCGCTTTGCAATTCACCTTGGAGAGGATAGGGGAGCTGCGCCATACCGGGATTATTTGCTGCTACTGTTCAGACTCAGGTGCCAGTTGCCGATTCCGGCTCTGCTGGCGGAGCCTCTTCACCGAATTCCGTGGTATCATAGGTGTCTGCTTTTGCGTTCAGTTCCGATTCTGTGGCAGGGAGAGTAGCTTCTGGCAATGGGTTATCGTGCAGATCCGGCAGGCGGCGGCTCAGGGAAAGTAGTGTTCCTGGCTCGGCGTGTTCAAAGTTCACCGTCTCAAAAGTAACATTAAGCAGATGCAATCCCAGACCGCCCGGCTTAAGATCTTCCAGGCTTCGGCCCTTGAGCTTCTCTTTGTCCACTGGCGGCCCGAAATCGCGAAGCTGGATCATGAACTGGTCGCCTTCCAGCCTGGCGGTCAGCAGGATTTCCTTACCCATCTCGTTGAGGTACGTGTGGCGGATAATGTTCGTGAAGGCCTCATCGACAGCCAGTACCATCTGGCCGCGGATGAGATCCGAGAATCCGCCCACAATCGCCCAGGCTTCCACAAAGTGGCGCACTTTCTTGCTGGCGCTGGGTTGGGAATCCACCGTCAGTTCGTTCTCGGGCAGGGGACTGAGGATGCACATACAGGCGTCATCGTGCAGCGCCGTCGTGTCGACATAGCTGGACCACGCGCTCCATGCTTTGGCCAGAATCTGTTCCGTGCTGCTGCTTGGCAAGCTGGCTTTCAGCCGGTCGAAGCCGTAGTCCTCGCCCGTCGTGGGATTGCGGCCTTCATTGATGCCGTCGCTGAACAGAAGCCATTTCTCGCCCGGCTCGCACGAAAACTTCACCGCCTCATACGGGTAATCGGGCGAGATGCCCATGGGCAGCGAGGGCGGAACATCCATCACTTCCCAGCCATCGGGCGTCCAGCGCCAGGGCGGGAACTGCCCGGCGCAGAGCACTTCCATGGTGCCTGCATTCCCGTCGTAAATCAGAAAGCTTGTAGCGACAAAGCGACCAAAAGCCAGGCGACCGCAAAGGCCCTTATTCAGCAGCTTTACGAATTCGCTGAGGCTGTTCTGAGCTACCGAACCCAGCGCGCTGATTTCGCCCGTTATTTGAGCGGTCGTCAGCGCTGCCGGAATGCCTTTGCCCGATACATCGCCCGTGGCCATCAGAATGCGGTTGCCCGGCATCGGTAACGCCGAATAGAAATCACCCCCGATGACACGCGCGGGCTTGTACTTTACCCGTATTTCCGCGCGGGGCGTCAGCACGACTTCGGGCGGCAGAAAAGAGGTCTGAATCTCATGCGCCAGCGCCAGCTCGCGTGCCATCTTGGCGTCTTCAGCGGCCTTTTTCTCACGCTCCAGACGAAGAAGAGCGCTGGTGACAATGGAGGCCAGGCCTTCAAAGAGCTCCTGATCGAGATCGCTGAAATAGGCACCCTGTGTGGGATTAATCGCCTGGATAACGCCAAGGCAGTCTGTCTTGTCGATCAGCGGCATGCACAGCATGGCGCGGGTAACGAAGCCCGACTTGGAGTCCGGGCCGCGATAAAAGCGGGGATCATTCTGCACGTCGTCGATCCGCACCGCTTCCTTCTGGTGGAAGCACGCGCCGGCGATGCCTTTGTCCCACGGAATGCGCAGGGAATGTACAGCGTCTTTAACGCCACGTGCGGAATACAGGATCAGCTCTTTCTGCTTGTGGTCCGGCAGGAACATGGAGCACGCCTCGGCCGCCATCATTTGGCGGGAGTGACGCAGGATTTGCTCTACGATGTCGTCCAGCGTGCTGACGGAAAATAGGGCGCGCGAGGCGGTAATCAGCGCTCGGTAGCGCGCCTGGAGAGCGTGAAGTGGGGAGTCGTCCATGAGGTCGTGCGGCGTTGGGACTGATGAGGTCCGCACGCCAATTCGGCCCATTTTTACTCAAATGTCGTTTGAATCCAAGTGCTGATTGCAGTCTGGCCGGGATATTCCTTTGCGGGACGAAGCTGCGGTCATTGCACACCGATACTCTCCGTTGCAGAATGTAATATTCCGTCGTGGAACTAACCCGGCGGGAAAACAACAGTCCCGCCCGTCGCGTCAGGCGACACTTTTTGCCCGGGCACTATCGAGTTTCCGATCCCTGAGAATAGCTTCAGCGTTGTTCGCTGACGGCATTTTGATTATTCGTCGCGATCATCAGATCCAGAATTCGACGAAAGTCCTCCAGACCGGGCGCGGGTATAATAATCGTATCCCGACGACCATTTACGTCCTCGGTAATACGCAGAAAACGCCCTCGTGGGTTCTCTTTGAGATCAAAGGAAAAGTTTTTCCGCTCCACTGCGATTTTTTCGCTTCTTAATACATCATCCATGTACGCACTCCATTTTTTGCCCTGTTGGCGATTCCTAAAAAGCTAAGTTCAGTCAAAAAGAAGTCAAATCGCCACCTGTCTGTCACCTTTCAAAATAGACTGTAAATAGCTTGTACTGAAGTACAAAGGGAAAATGAGGGCCTGGAATAAATCGCGAATATCATGGTGGCTGGAAACAAAAAAAGCGCCGCATTCCATTACCAGGAGCGGCGCTTTTTGATGCTGAACGAATCAGCAAGTGAAGAAATAGCGGTTACTTACGAACCGGCTTCTCTTTGATAAATTTTTCAATGCTCGTGATCTTCACGCGGCGGATGATGCCCGTGTCGCTCGGGAGATCGATCACATCGCCTACCTTTTTGCCCATCAGCGTTTTAGCTACGGCCGTAAGGTAGGAAATGATGCCGAGTTCAGGATCGCTGTCCCACGCACCCAGAATGGTGTAGGAGAGCTTCTTGCTGGATTCGTTCAGATCGACCAGATGGACAATCGTGCCGATGTTGACGCGGCTGGGATCTGCATCGAAGAAGTCGGTGCCCTTGGCCTGTACGATCATCGCTTCCAGTTCCGCCTTGCGGCGCATAAGGACAGTCTGAGCCTCCTTGGCAGACTTGAACTCGCTGTTTTCGCGAAGATCGCCGTACTCGCGGGCGATACCAATATCGCGGCTGTTTTCCGGGATGCGCTTCGTGACGATGTCTTCCAGTTCCGTCTTGCGCTTGTCCAGGCTCTCCCAGGAAACGATATAACCGGAAGCATCTTCCGTAATCTTTTCCGGGCCGGAAACCATCGGCTGCACTTCAGGGAACAGCTTAATGATTACGCCGAGCAGGGAGCGCTTGTCGAGTTCCTCAAACACAGGGCTGAGCATGATGGCGCGGACGGTATCGCGCACGTCCTCGAAGGGGGAATCCTTCAGGATGGCGGCGACGAGGTCGCGGTCGGACAGAACCAGCTCATAGAGCTTGGTGCCGCGTTTGATATCCGAGAGCTGATCCTTTTCCAGTACGGAAAGGATAGCAAGGAAGAGCTGGGGTTCCAGCAGGGAGGAGAATATCTTCAGGCGGTTTTTGCAGAACCAGTGCAGGAAGTCGCAGGTGATGCTCCGCTCGCGAAGGAGGCGGTTGACCGCGCCTACGATTTCCGCTTCCTTGCCGGCATCGACAAAGGACTGCGTAACGTAGTCGGCGGTGCGACCGTTGGCTCGGGGCAGCAGGCTGAGGAAAAGTGTCTGCCATTCATCAGGAAGACCAACCTTCAGCGATTCCAGGAAGCGCGGCTGGCGATTGCTGGGCAGATCATCCAGAATATTGGAAATCTGGGTGCTGACGCGGGGTGACATCTCGACGATGGAAAGCGGACCGGTGGTGATGGGGCGACCAGCCAGTACGAGAAAATCATCGCGGGAAAGAGCGAGCTCAACGGCGAGCGACAGCTGGGAGCGCGGCACTTTGGACAGAGTGGCATCCAGCGACGCGACGATTTCGTCGGCCAGCGCGTCGTTCTTAATGTCCAGCCAGCTCTTCTGCAGATTGATGATAGCGGTTAGCTGCGCTTTCGGCCCGATGGCGGCGCGGAACGCTTCCACAGCCTGATCGCCGAGCTCATTTGGAGCTTCCAGCAACTGCAGCGGCTCGGTTTTGCGGGACGGGAGATTGAAGTGGCCGTCTTTCTTCAGCGTCCGCTTGGTGGTATCCCACCACTTCTTCCAGCCTGCCGTGGGGACAACATCGGGGCAAAGAACGGCCTGAAGGGTATCCGCTGTGGCGGTGCTGCCCAGCGAGTGAATGAATCCACGGACCAGAGGCACAGGATTGTTCATCGCTTCATCACGGACTTTGTCCAGCTCTACGGCCTTACGCACAAAGATGTGGTCTTTGGGCAGGGGCTGCAGGCTGTCCGCAGCATACTGAAACTGCATGGCGTGGCCATGCTTGCCCTTAAAGTCCAAAAGCAACTGGTTGCTTTCGGGCACCCATTCCTTCACCAGGCCGAAGCCCCAGCTCTTATGCAGACAATACGTTCCGGGTTGAAGTTTCCTGAGTTTCGAGGCCACTGCGGGTGAAACAGTCTCAGGCAGGCTTATTGTCTGCAAGTCGGTATCCATAAAAAGTAAGAGCGACGGGGCTACGGCCCGTCCTAGGCAATATGCGAGTGTGGCAGATTTGTGCCAGGATGTCCAGCGTCACTCTAAGCCCTTTTTGGCACAGAGTGAGCCGCGCGGCGTCGCACCTGTTTCCAGACGCGGGCACCACGTGTTTTCCGAGATCCCCATTACGGGGACAAAGTCCAGTGTCGGGATGACCCTGGGACTGATTAATTAGTCCAGTAACGGCAGTGACTCGAACTTTGTCCGGGCAGCGGCCCAGGCGTCAGCGGTATTTGTGCGCGGTGTAAAGCGTTGCACCAGAAATGAATTACGCACAACGGCACGCAGTTCGTCAAGAGAAGACAAATGACCCAGAGCAATTGCCTGGATCAGCAGATTCCCCACGGCGGTGGCTTCGACCGGGCCGGCCAGTACTTCGACGCCCGTGGCATCGGCCGCAAGCTGGTTCAGCAGAATATTGCGCGTGCCCCCGCCAAGAATATGCAGACGCCTGATCTCGCGACCCGTAGCTGCCTGCATGTTTGCAATCGTTTTGCCGTAGAGCAGAGCCAGACTTTCCAGGGCACATCGGATGATGGCGCCCTCATCTTCGGGGACTGCCTGCCCCGTCTGGCGGCAGTAATCCGCAATGGCTTCAGGCATGTTCCCAGAGCGCTGGAATCGCGGCGAATCCGGGTGAATGATCGACTGAAGCGGTGTAGCGGCTTCGGCCTGCTGCGCGAGCTCTTCGTAGGAGAATTCCTTGCCGGCATCCAGCCATGCACGACGGCACTGCTGGACAATCCACAGACCCACGATGTTCTTCAGGAAGCGCGTGGTGTGGCCAAAGCCCTGCTCGTTCGTGAAGTTATACGCCTGGCTCTTCTCATTAATAATCGGCGTTGCACTCTCGATGCCCAGCAAAGACCAGGTGCCGGAGCTGAGGTAGGCCCAGTCTTCCGTGGAACCTTCGACCGGGGTCGCTGCGATGGCCGCGCCCGTATCGTGAGAGCATGTGGCGACCACCTTTGTGTCTTTCCACACCGGGCTGTCACCAAGCTCGGCGGTGAGGGGGCCCAGAACCGTGCCGCTTGCCACAATGGGAGGGAACACACGCACGGGCAACCCCAGCTTTTGCTGAAGCAGCGCGGACCATGTGCGGGTTACAGGATTGAAAAGCTGCGTCGTGCTGGCCAGAGATTCTTCCGCCACTTCCACGCCGCTGAAGAGATAGTTGATGTAATCGCCGATCAACAGGAACTTTGAGGCGAGATCGACCACGGGTCGGCGATTAAGCACGTCGCCCAGCAGCTGGAACAACGTGTTGATCTCCATGAACTGGATGCCGGTTTCCGAGAAAATTTCCGCTTCGGAGACGAGCTCGGTCGCCTTCTTCAGCATGCCGACATTGCGGGTATCGCGGTAGTGATAGGGGAGCGTCAGCATGGGCTCGCCAGGGCTCACATAGACGTAGTCGACACCCCAGGAGTCCGCGCTGACAGACGAGATGGGCAGGCCCAGGTTGGCTGCCTTTTTGCAGCCGGCACGCAACTCGTCGGCAATTCGAACCATATCCCAGCGCCAGGTACCGCCGATAACGGAGTGGCCGGTGGGGAACCGATGAATTTCATCCAGCAGGATACGGTTATCCTCCAGAGTACCGAGAATGATGCGGCCGCTTTCCGCGCCGAGATCGAAAGCAAGATAATGCTTGGCAGCAGGCATAGAAGGCAAATATGGGAATGGAAATCAGACTTCGTGAGAGAGGGAAACCGCACATCAAACGCCACACGCTTCGCCTTGGCGAGGAAAAAGCGTAAACTGTTGCGTTTAATGGGTGAATCTCACGGCGCCAGTTCGGTGTAAGCGTCGCCACGGGTCTGAAACACCGGGGAAATGAAGTTCTGAATACACCCCGGGTTTGTTACTTTCTTAAAGCTGGAATTATTTCCCTTGTAATAGACAGTGTGGCGTTCCAACACCGCTTTTTGTTAGATAACGCAAAATGGATATGTGAAGCGTATCTAAAAAGTCAAGCTTGGTAGCTGAATTTTATTCTGTAGCGAACTGTCTGAGCGAACGAGTGCAAGAACTTAGCCGCTTATGGCATTGCATTTTATCGGCGGCCACCATGCCAGCATCGTGCATGGCGGCTCTATGCAGGTAATGAAATGGACGAACTTATCCGACTCCATTTTCATTATGGAGTCAGTTCTGAATAGCTAACCCCGCGCGTATTAAATGTACTTGGTATGAATTCGGAAATGGCACCAGCACTTGTTGCTCTTTTGAATGTAGCATTGTTGCGTTTGTAATATACGGTCGCACCTGATTTCTTCCATATTCCTGTATCAAGCAATTCTAACGTACATGCGCCGTCTCGAACGATAAGCGGGGCATTGCCGCTGCTCCATAGCAGTGGGAGCGCGTCGTCCGCATCCATGCTTACACCCTTGTCTTTGTCCGTCTTATTCCCTTTCATGTAGTTATAACCTACATTAGCGCTTGTCAGCTTTCCGGTGCCTGTGTGCTTTACTTTATCTTTGCCGGGAGAGAATACCAGCTCGTAGGAAGGCAGCGACTTCTTTTCATAAAGATAGCTGAAAACTTCTGTAGATGTTTTCGCCGGATTGTCTTTGTCTCTTAGAACAGGATATGTCTGATCGTCACTGTCACTGGCTTCTGCCATTAGCGCAATTCCCAGCATGCGAATATTCTGGGTGTCAGCGCTCTTCTTTGCCCTGTCCATGGCGACCCCCATCGCGGGAATGGCAACCGCGGCAATAATAGCCACTATTGGTATCGAGATCACAACGATAATCGCGGTAATGATCAGGCATAGACTATATTTTGGCTTTTTCTTCTCGGGGGCCTGATTATCAGGTGAACCGGGGTAATACTGACCAGGAGTGCCGGGTGCGGGATATGAGGGATCAGGCATATCTGAAATGTTAACAATATGTATCCTATATATCAAGCGTGGTTATGGCGTGGCACGCGAAAAATAACGGCTCGCGTGCCCAACGCTAAATTTCGACCTAAGGCACCCGCTCGCCGCGAGATGCTTCAAGCAGGCGATACCACGCTTCGCGGCTCAGTTTCAAAGAGGCGGCATTCGCTGCTGTCTGAATATTTGCCGGAGTAGTCGAACCAACAATGGGCATGATTCGCGCTGGGTGGCGCATGAGCCATGCCAGTGCTACCTCTGTGCGCGAGACTCCAAGTTCTTTTGCTTCGACATCCAGCGCATGCAATACCCGGGTGGATTTGCTGAATGCAGTACTGTCTTCGCTCGGCGGTACGTAGCCGTCACACAGCCGCCCGCGATCCAGAGGGCTCCAAGCCAGAATAGCGTATTTGCGTTCAAGAGCGTGATCCAATTGCCCGTTTTCCAGCGGGTCCAGCCTGTTCAGGTGAAACTCGATCTGATTGACTATCAGTGGCATGTCGATCGGCAGGGCATGGCGGAGAGCCTCCACACGTGTATGCAGAAAGTTACTGACGCCAAAGAATCGAACTTTTCCTTCCGTCCGCAGTTCTGTAAAGGCGCGCGCTACGTTCTCCGGGTGCATCAGAGGATCCGGGCGATGCAGTTGCAGCAGATCAATACGGCCAACATTCAGTCGCTTCAGTGATTCCTCCACCGACCGTTTAATATGGCCGTAGCTCAGCTCATAACGGAAAGGCGCGGTCTGGGCGGGTTCGTGGGCCCAGCGGATACCGCACTTGGTCGCTACAAATATATTGTCGCGCCACTCCGGATGTTGCTCCAGCGCTTTGCCGAAGATGGTCTCGCACATCGTGTCGCCGTAAATATCGGCGTGATCGAAAATGGTGTAGCCGGCCTCATACGCTGCTTCCAGCACTGCGATGCCGTTGCGCTCCGTGTCGGGCGTCGCTTCGCTGCGTTCCCAGGGCGCAAGGCGCATACAACCATAGGCCAGGGGTGAAACATGGGCGAAATCGTCGCCGTAACCGAAGGTGAAGTTAGATGGCATCATAGGCAGGAACGTGCACTTTAACATAAAGCTCGGGATTCCCGGCAGCGAAATTTTAGCAACATGATCCCGGCGCCTCTTCCTGCTTATATTTCTGTTGCAAGCCAACGGTTCTTATTGTCTTCCGCACGGCCTTTCTGCCATCTTGTACGCGATCAAAGCGCGGCTATTATGCTGCCGCCGCGCCCTCACGCCTATTGATCTCGCCGGCGCAATCAATTAACCCGAATTCTATTAGCAACTTATGTCAAAAACGACGATTTCCAAAGTGACAGCCCGTCAGGTACTGGACTCCCGTGGCAACCCGACGCTCGAGGCCGAGGTGTGGCTGGAAGGCGGCGCTCGCGGTCGCGCGATTGTTCCGTCCGGCGCCAGCACTGGCGAACACGAAGCCGTGGAATTGCGTGACAATGACAAGAGCAAGTACGGCGGCAAAGGCGTGACCAAGGCGGTGCAGAATGTGATCACGATCATCGCGCCTGAGGTACAGGGCCGCGACGCGCTGGATCAGATCGGTCTCGATCGCCTTATGATCGAACTGGACGGCACCAAGACCAAGAAGAAGCTCGGCGCCAATGCGATTCTGGGCGTTTCCATGGCGACCGCGCATGCAGCAGCGGCAGCAGTGGGCCTGCCTCTTTACCGTTACCTGGGCGGCGCTTCCGCCAAGGTGCTTCCGGTGCCGCTGGCCAACGTTATGAACGGCGGCGCGCACTCCGACGCCCCTATTGATTTCCAGGAATTCATGATTGTGCCCAAGGGCGCTCCTTCCTTTTCCGAAGCCATCCGCTGGGGCGCCGAAGTGTTCCACGCACTGAAGGGTGTTCTGAAGGGCCGCGGTCTCAGCACGGCTGTTGGTGATGAAGGCGGCTTTGCCCCTGTTCTGAAGTCCAACGAAGACGCACTGGAAGTCATCTGTGCCGCTGTAAAGAAAGCCGGCTACAAGCTGGGCAAGGATATCTTTCTGGCCCTGGACGTTGCCAGCAGCGAGTTCTATGACAAGGAAACCGGTACCTACATCTTCAAGAAGTCCGACGGCAGCACGAAGACTCGCGAGGAAATGGTAGCGATGTATAAGGATCTCTCCTCCCGCTACGACATCATTTCGATCGAAGACGGTATGTCCGAGAACGACTGGGACGGCTGGAAGATGCTGACGGACGGCCTGGCCGAAAAGAACGTTCAGCTCGTTGGTGATGATCTTTTTGTCACGAACGTGGAGTTCCTGCAAAAAGGTATTGACCTTAAGATAGCAAATTCCATTCTGGTCAAAGTAAACCAGATCGGTACGCTGTCCGAAACGTTTGATGCGGTGGAACTTGCCAAGCGTGCGAAGTACACCTCCGTCATGAGCCATCGCTCCGGCGAATCGGAAGACGCGACGATTGCTGACTTGGCTGTCGCGCTGAACGTTGGGCAGATCAAGACTGGCTCCTTCTCCCGTACGGATCGTCTGGCCAAGTACAACCAGCTGCTCCGCATTGAAGAAGAGCTGGGCGCTTCCGCCGTTTACGGTGGCACGCTCTAAGCCCGAGCCGTAAAGCTGAGCGCTGCCTGCTCAGCTTGCTTTCTTATCCTAACTCCTTTCTGCAACGCAACTTAACGGGATAAACGCCATTTCTACCGCACGCACACAAATCAATGCCGGAATGGGGATCTGGTCAGCACTTGGAATGCTGGCCACGATCATCTCCATGGCGTTAATCTTTGCGATCGTGATCATGGCGTTTTGGCCCGTGATTCAGGAGTTGCAACGCAGGAAGGACGAGATGCTTCGTAATGAGCGACGCCTGGCTGCGGCCATGGAAGAAGAGCGCCGCCAGACTCGCGAAATCGAGCTGATCAAGAATAATACCGCTTATCTGGAGCATCTGGCACGAGTTCGGCTGAATATGGGTAAACCGGGCGAAGTGATCTATAACTTCGATCCGTATAAGGTAATGGCCACCAACAGCTCACCCAAAGTCCCTTAGGCCAGGTCAGCAAGCTGGACTAAAACGGGCACTCTTATGACGAAAAGTAATCGCATTCGCCCCGTTGCAAATCCCGCTACGGCCGCCTCCCAGGGTGCTTCCCCGGAACGCCTTTCGCCGGAAGAGTGGGAGCGTGAGCGAATATCGGACGCACAGGCGTTGCCATCTCCATTCAAGCCGGCCGTTCCCACTCCCTTGCCGCCGCCGATGTGCCGTAAGGATGGCACAAGTCTGTAGAGTTCACCTTGTTATTGCTCATGGCGGACGGTTCGCCGGCTCTTTCAGCGCAACTATGACAAGCATGCCCCCCCTTTCTTCTGAACAGAGCGCAGAAACTTTCTCCACGGATGTATCCACACTTCCCTGGATAGCGCAGCGCTTTGAGCTGCAAGAGCTTGTGGGCTGTGGTGGTCTGGGAGAAGTTTATAAGGCGATCGACCATCGCCTGGAACGTCCCGTGGCCGTAAAACGCATGCGCCGTTTTTCCGAAGACGGCCGCGCTATGGTGGAGCAGGCGTGGCGCGAGGCGATGACAACCGCTTGCCTCCAACATCCGAATATCGTCACAATTTTCGACTACGGCCTGGATGAACTGGGTGCCTATGTCGTGATGGAATATGTGGACGGTGAGAACTTTGAGCAGTGCCTGGAGCGCGGCCCTCTGCATATCGACGACTTTATGCGTTTCGCCCGGGAATCTCTGGAAGGGCTTGCCGCCGCGCATGCCACCGGGCTAATCCATCGCGATATCAAGCCGGGCAACTTTATGTTGCAGGGCTCTATCACGGCACCTTTTCACGTCAAAATCCTGGATTTCGGGCTGGCGAAGTACGTCCAGGTGCCTACACCGCAGACGGTCGATCAGTACAACGCACTGATGGGCTCACTGCACTACATGGCTCCAGAACAGTTCCTGCGGCTGCCTATTGATCACCGCGCGGATCTCTACTCGCTGGGCTGCATTCTTCACGAAGCTTTGACGGGCACAATTGCTTTTGACGGGGAAACCATTGCATCGCTGATCGACCTGCACGTTAACGTTTTGCCACCAAGCGTGCTGGAAGTCAGGCCCGACGTTTCCCCTGAGCTTGATGCCTGGCTGCAGCATTTTCTGCAAAAGGAGAGCACGGACCGCTATCAGTCTGCGTTAGATGCTCTCGCCGATTTTACCGCCATACGCAATGCAATGGATGCCGCCGCCCACGAGCGTGCGCGTGAAGCGGTGATGCCGCCTAGTACAAATCTGAGGATAGCCCGCGGGGCGTTCCCAAGACTTCCTTAAGCACGAACGCCTGTCGAAGGGCGTTCTTGTCCCGCATCAGCGCGGCCAGGCCGGAACCCGAAGGCGATGCTGACGGCGCCTGGCTTGCCCGGGGTGCAGAAGCCGGTGGGAGAGCACGAGGCCCTCCGAAAGCTGTTGCTGCCGAGGCTGCATTCTGTGCGGTAAGCCGATCCAGCTCTGTCAGGATCATGGCTGGCTGCACCGAAGTCGAAGGTGCAGCCGAGCTCTGACCGGACAGCGTGGTGGTTGGCCCTGCATTCCTGGAAAGGGCCTCCGTCTGACTGCCCGCACGCGAACCTGCACCGGGAAAGGGGCGCTCGGGCGCAGTCGACACGGGTATTGGAGGCGGAACGGAGCTTACTGGAGGAGGCGGCGGTCCGCGACGGGGCGGAGGAGTGTAGGTCGGAGACTGAGATGGTGAAGGCTCGATGCGACGGCGCGGGGGAGGAGTAGGGAGATGCAGTACGTCGCCCTGACCACGCCGACCCAGCGCATCCGACAAATCCCGATTGATGACGACAGTCGGCGCCGGGTAGGGCGCGGGAGTGCGGGGATTCTGAGCTTCAGCTCTTTTTCTGGCCTCAAATTCTGCTTCCTCCTGCTTCTTGGCCTGATACTCAACGTAGCTGGTATAGAAGTAGCTGATCACCATGAAGATTGCGACAAGCAACCCCATCCACCATGGTGTTTCCGCCAGGAATATTGTGTAGAGGTCCATATTCGCCATCTCCTTGGATCGTTAATCTAACCTACTTTGAGCCGTCCTGCTTCGACTCTCCGGCAATATTCGAGCGCATGGAAGTATCAGCCTGGATGTTCCGCATCTTATAGTAATCCATTATGCCCAGATTTCCGCTGCGGAATGACTCGGCGATCGCCATAGGTACCTGCGATTCGGACTCCACCAGCTTGGCGCGCATTTCCTGCACGCGGGCAATCATTTCCTGCTCACTGGCGACGGCTGCCGCGCGACGCACTTCGGCTTTCGCCTGGGCAACACGCTTATCCGCTTCCGCCTGCTCAGCCTGCAGTTTGGCGCCGATGTTGTCACCCACATCAACGTCGGCAATGTCGATCGAAAGAATTTCGAACGCAGTGCCGGCGTCGAGGCTTTTCTCCAGAACGCGCTTGGAGATCATGTCGGGGTTTTCCAGCACTTCTTTGTAGGTCGAAGCAGAGCCGATCGTTGTGACGATACCTTCACCCACGCGGGCAATAATGGTTTCTTCCGTTGCACCGCCCACGAAACGGTCCAGATTCGTGCGCACCGTCACACGCGCCTTCGCCTTCAGCATAATGCCATCTTTCGCCACGGCGTCGATGGTCTGCTTGCCGCTTGCGGGATTAGGGCAGTCAATGACCTTGGGGTTAACGCTCGTGCGTACGGCTTCGAACACACTTTTGCCAGTGCCCAGCGTCGCCAGATCAATTGCGCAGCTGCGATTAAAATCAAGCTGAATGCCGGCCTTATTGGCTGCAATAAGAGCACGGACAACGCTCTCCACATTGCCGCCCGCCAGCAGATGGGTCTCGAGCTGCGCAGTGCTGATATTGATGCCCGAGCGGACCGCGGTAATACGGCTGTTGACGATCAGGCTCATGGGGATGCCGCGCAGGCGCATCAGAATGAGATCAGTGGGGCTGATGGGGGCTCCCGATACCCACGCTCTTATCCACAGGGAGAAGAAATTGAGGAAGAACAGAACAACAACGATGAGGACGAGAAGTATAGCGCCGACAATGTAATACTCGATTGGCATGTGCGATTGTCTCCGTATCTGTGTAGATGTTGGGGTCGATTTTAGCGTGACTGCTTTCAGGAACAATAGCACCCGGAAGAGAGTGCAGGGAAACTTTGGTAAACAAAGCCGGACGCGTGCTGAAGGTCCACGCGCAAGAGCTGCGCGTCAAGCAAAACCGTCTGCTTACTGGGAAATAAGCTCCTGGGATAGTTACAGTGTGGATATTACGTGGTAACCGCCCGTACTACAATACGATTTCCCGAAACCGAGACAACTTTTACCTCGGCGCCGGGCTCCAGAAAGCCGGATTCAGCAACTACGTCCATACGCTTGCCCTGAATCATGGCCATGCCTCCGGGACGACCCGGCGAAGTCATTTTTCCAATCATGCCGACAAGAGACGGCGAAGTTTGCGGGGCGGAAGCGCCTTCATTCACCTTGCTCAGCGTCAGGCTCTTACCCATCTTGCTGGTGGGGAAGAACATGAAGTAGAGCCACGTGGCCACCATCAGCAGCAGAAACACACCCACAAAGGTGACCATTCCCACCACTGGTCCATGGCTGAAGGAAAGTGCGACGGCCACGAGAAGACAGACTCCGCCGAGAATTCCCGCCACCATGCCGGGCAATACGGTCTCCATTGCCAGCAGGACAAAGCCCGCGATGATAAAACCGCCGATTGTTGTCCAATCCATAACACAGATAGTCGCGCAACCGATCTCTTGTGGCAAGCACGACTATTGCGTTAATACCGAAAAGACCTACATACAGTGTTTGAACAAAGACTCATCAAATCCAACCAATCAGCAAGACAACGTCTAAAGAATCCTCACTCTAAAATTACACGCATTCACTAACCGGTTATGACCGAAGCGTGTGCCTGTCTTAAGACGACTGCTTGCGGATTAGAACTAAAGCGACCGGAATGCGCAGAGCCGAGTTAAACCCAGCCCTGCTTCACAAATTATTCCGGCTGCAGAAATACGGCGTTAGCGCCCCTTCTTGCCTTTGGCGTTTACACCAAGCTCTGTCTTCAGGCGGGCGACAAGCGTTTCGCTCCAGCTGTTGTGGCCTGTTGGCGGTTTAGGTGACGGCTCTTTCGCGCCTTTATCCTTGGCGATGGTAAGGCACTCGTCGTCGGCCGATATAGGCACGACACGTGTCCAGAGCTTGTCTGGCACACACGCGATATATTCATCGCGGGTTCCGCGCTCGTTCGGGACGCCGTCCCATATGATCAAAGTCGGCGGGTGGGCTTCGCAAATCGTGCGAGCCTTCGACGCCGACCCAGCAATTTCGACCCGCATTGTAGGGAATGCGTGCTCAAAATGGGTGCGCAACAGCCGAGATATTCGACTGTCGTCTTCGATGATGAGGATTGACCGGTTACTAGAGGGCAATGCTAGAGTTCTAGCCGAATTACCCACATCATGTCCAGCCAAAGAGCTATAACTTATAAAACTTCTTCTGCAAAGAAGCGCGGCGTCGTAAATGAGGCCCCGGCAGCCACGGTGGAAGGACAGGGCAATTCACTCCGTGACACGGTAAGATATAGCTCGGATTTCCCGGTTGCCGCGCCTTCCCTGCAAGCTGCTGCCAGTGTCGCGATGCCTTCTTCTCCTTCGAATTCCCATCGCTTAGCCGCCGATCCAAGAGCCAATACCACTTTCACCGAAGGTACGCTTTCCTTTGCTGCGCACGGCTATCTCACCCCTGGCATCCACCCTTCATCCTTTACGGATGCTGAGCGTCTGCTGGCATTTAACGATGCACGTCGTACCCAGTGGCAGCACCTGGAGCGTTTCGTGGCATGGGTTGCCGGCTCCAATCAATTTTCCTGTATTTATCTGGATGGTGGCTATGTCTCTCGAAAAGCTGTGCCGGATGATATTGATTGCATCCTTCAAAGCCGCGAGCCCTACGGCACTGCCGCGCTGGAGAGCATGATTCCTTTCTTCTCCTACGGTCTGGAACGCATCCTGACCGAGTACCGCGTACACCTGCACTTCTGGGCAGAAGGCTTCCCCGGCGGCGTGCAGGATTTCCGCATGTTCTTCCAGTATGTTCGCCCGCGCGACGCTGCCGAGAGCAGTCTTGCGCCGCAGGATCGAAAGGGGATCCTGCGACTTGATCTTGGCGAACGATCTGTCGTTCCGGAGCTCTCCAGCGATTATCCTCCGTCCCAGGTAGAGCCAGCCGGCGGGCGGCTCCCTGGTTCCGTGATCAGGTCTTCCACGACAGCACGGAGAAGGCGCTGATGCCTCCCGAAGCGGAGCAATCCGATCCCACCCCTCCACCTCCGTCAGCCCTGCAAAGCTGGCGCGGAGTGCAGGAAGACCGCGCTCAGATGCTGCATCAGCACATCGCGGGTTATCAGCGTCTGATATCAGCCGATCGGCCTGATATCCTGGCGGCCGCCTGCGCGCCTTACTATAAAATGCTGGAGCAGATTTACCGCGAAGACATGCCTCTGGCGGACACGCTGGACAACTCCGATCTCGTGGCACGTATGGAAGGTCCCTCGGTTTCCTCCCGGGCTCTGTCTCTTTCGGTGATTATCGCATTGCTGAACGACATGCAGACTCAGCTTGGCTCCATGGTGCGTTCAATAGCCGCCGGGATCGATCCCTCCGTTATCTGGCCTCGCGACCTGGAATTCGGCCTGTCTTCCTTTGCCCGCGGCAGCCTTTACCTGGGTTTCGAGTTGCCACAACCTCCGGATGGCACCGTGTTCCTGAACGGCGATCCCTTAATCCGGGCCGCCCGGGAGTCGCTGCAACTACTGGGAACCGCCAGCCGTCTTGTGGACTCCAATGCTGCATTTGCCGAAGTACAAAACGCACTGCCGGATCCTCTCATCCGGGACGCCGCTCTTGCTTCCATTGAGCGGCTTTCTCCCACCGGACGTCGCGGCATTCTGAGTCTTTCTCTGACAGGGCGTTGTTTCGGGGACCAAAGCTGGCGCCGTCTTACTCCGGAAACTCGGATGAAAGCGCGAACCTGGATGGAAAGCGCCCCTGCTTCAAGGCAGCAGATTATTCTCCATGGTGTTGTGCGGCAAGTAGATCTGGATCAACGTCGCTTCGATCTTCGCATGGATGTGGGGAGTGCGGGAACAGGTGCACAGCAGCCTGGGCGTTCAAAAAAAGGCCGCACTCATGGCGGTCCATCAAACTTCTCCGGAGTGCCAGCGGAGGGTCAGGGAGCAGTTATACGCTGCCGTTATGGAAGCCTTCTGGAGCGTGAGGCCAAAACCTGGCTGGACCGCACAGTCGTTGTCGAGGGAGATGCCGAAATATATGAGGGACGACCTCGTTTGATTTATGCAAGTTCAGTAAAGCTCATTGCCGTTTGAGAAGCGAAGCCAGGCTAAAAAGTTTGCAGCGCCTTAGTAGTGCTAATTCGAGGAATTGTAGCTGGTTCTGTTGGTTTTCACGTATTTACGCGTGCGATCCGAGATTTTTTACGCTTGCGTCTGCGCATTTCCACGGCCATCGTGGCGCTTCTAAACGTAATGCACGTTCAATGTGTCAAATTGTTTAGATATATTGACCAATTAGGAGATGTTGTACCTTCAGAAATTAAGGAAGCCCAACCTTATGCGAAACTCCGGCCCCCATTCCTTTTGCCTCAGCCTGTCGCGTAATTCGTTCGCATTGTTGGGCTTACTTGTTGCCTGCGCAACGTGTGCCGATGTCCCGGACGCTGCGGCCCAGACGCGCGGATCTGCTAATTCCAAGCAGCATGTGACTGTCCGCCCCATTCCTCGAGCAGTGCCTGCGGAGGCTGCCGTACCTTTTTCCCCGGCGGTTCGGCTTCCCGATAAAGGAAAACCTGAAACTTCTCCAAGCCCTTCGCAGTCATATGGCCCCCCACTGGGCAGTGATGCGCAGTTTCAGGCCAAGCTCCGCGAGATCGAACAACGCACCGGGCGTCTTCAACGCGAATGGACACTTGCCGGTCTGGTCGACGAAGCACTGCGTCGTCACCCTGCCACTCAGTCCGCATGGCATCTTGCCCGCGCAGCAACCCAGGATGTAAAGGCGGCAAAGAGTGCCTACTATCCAACGGTAACGCTGAATGTGGACCATACGGGAAGCTATGCGACTCAGGATTCGTTCCCTTCCGGCAGCAGCGAGGCAAGCATCGCAAGTCTGACGCCGAACCTCCAGGTTTCCTGGGTACTTTTAGATTTCGGTCGTGACGCCAACGTGGAAAGCGCCCGCTTTCTTCAGCTTGCGCGGAATTATGACTTTAATACTGCGATCCAGAATGTCGTGTCTAACGTGCTGGTGAACTACTATGTCGTGGAAGGAAATCGTGCCAATGTGCAGAACGCCGAGGCGGCTCTTGCTCTGGCGGAAGGAACTCTAGATTCCACGAACGCCAAGTTTCAGGCCGGGATAGGAAACGCAACCGACGTGGCGCAGGCGAGGCAGAACGTAGCACAGTCCATCTTCGATCTTGAGCAGGCACGCGGTTCTTATGACGTTGCCGAGGTGAGGCTTACGCAGGCGGTTGGTTTCCCGGGCAGCATTCGTCTCAGGATTCGTCCGCCCAACATGCAGCCGTCACTCGATGTACTGGATCGCAGCGTCGACTCTCTTATCGACCTTGCGCTGAAGCGCCGGCCTGATGTGGCCGCAAAATACGCCACATGGCGTGCACAGATCGAGCAGTCTAAATCGCTGGAAGGTGACATTTTACCAAAAATTACGCTGCAAACCACCGCAGGTAGGCAATATTACACAGGATACGGTGGCAGCAGCACTGGAGGCGAAGGATTTGGTAATTCCTTCGGCGGTCGTAATGGCTCCATGGATAACGCGTCCTATACACTTAGCTTCAGCGTAGATGTATTTGATGGCGGTCTGAAACGTGCACGTGCGGAATCAGCTAAACAACAGGCAGAATCCCTTCGCGCTCAGGTTGCAGATACTGAGCTTGGCGCCATGGCCGACGTGGCTACGTCGTATGCCAGCTTCAAATCTTCGGTAAAGAAATATCGCGCGGCGCAAGGACTGGAAACCGCTTCCGCCGCCAGCCTGGATGCTACAAGAGAAAGCTACAAGGCAGGCTTAAAGAACATTATTGACGTACTTACAGCAGAACGAAATCTGGCCGCGGCGCGAAGCTCAGTTTCTTCATCAAGAACAGAACTATTTACAGAAGCGATACGCCTTGCAACTGCGACAGGCACTTTCCTGCCCATAGGTTCAGGCACTGCGCGTGAAACACTTATGAAAGTTGGCGTAAAGCCGGAGAAACCTGTAGCTAAACCATAATTTTTTGATAATCGAAGATGTACCCTATATCTAAAACAGTTCTTGCCAGTCTGTCCCTGTGCATCATTGCACTGCTAACGGCCTGCCATAGCGGCCAGCCGCCCGCTCAGCAGCACGCTATGCCACCCCGTGTTGTGGGTACATTCATTGCGCAAAAGAAGGACGTACCTAACTATCTGGCTGATATTGGTCGCTGCGTATCTCTGGAAGTGGTCCAGATCGTGCCACAGGTCGCCGGAAAGATTATGGAGATCCACTTTAAAGACGGCTCTTATGTAAAGAAAGGGGATCCGCTTTTCACCATTGATCCGCGCCCCTACAAGGCAGAACTGGCCCAGGCGGAAGCTACGCTGGCTAAAGATAAAGCTCAGCTGGAACTCAGCAAAATCAACCTGGCCAGAAGCGAAAAGCTGGTTGCAGGTAATTACGTTTCGTCATCTGATATTGATACCCTCAAAACGAATGTTGCTTCGTCCGAAGCGCAGTTGCAGCAGGATACGGCCATGATCGATAAGGCCAAACTGAACCTGGACTACTGCTATATCAAGGCACCCATTGACGGACTGCTGGGTGTGCGCGCTATTGACGTGGGTAACGTGGTCATGATGAACAATACTGCGCTCATTACCATTCAGCGACTCAATCCTATATATGCGGAGTTCACCTGCACAGAAGGGCAGTTACCTTCTGTTCGCATGGGAGCAAAGCAATCTAAGAAACCGCTGGAAGTTGAGGTGTCTTTTCCTGACAATCCTCAGCTTAAGCGGACTGGTGAGCTGGTTCTGATAGACAATGCTGTTAAAATGGAGACGGGAACAGTGAAGCTGCGTGCACAGCTGCCGAATGACGATTCTCTCTTCTGGCCTCAGCAGTTTGTACATACAAAGCTGACGCTGGAGACCATATCTGGTGCCGTTATTATACCTGCAGAAGCAGTGCAAATCGGCCAGCAGGGTGCATTTGTCTTTGTAGTAAAGGATGACGCGGAAAAGAAGGGGAAAGCAGCGGAGTTGCGTCCTGTTAAGGTAGGCCAGCTTTATGACAAGATGATTCATATTAAGGAAGGGGTAAAAGAGGGGGAGGAAGTTATTGTAACCGGGCAGTTTGGTATTGCTCCCGGCGGTGCGGTAAATCCGCATCCGTATGATCCCGCAAATCCCGCGGCAACACCCGCTCCTGCGCCTGCTGCTGCACAGAAGGACGCGCCTAAAGATAAAGACGCTTCCGGCAAAGAGCAGTCAGGCTCTTAGTCTCGGATAAACATTCTCACTTTGCTGTACCATGAATAGTATTTCCGCTCCCTTTATACGACGCCCGGTGATGACGGTTCTGCTCACCGCGAGCGCAATCGTATTTGGGCTTATGTGCTATGAGCGTCTGCCCGTAAATGACCTGCCGCAGACGGACTTTCCCGTTATTCAGGTTAATGTAGGTTACCCCGGCGCCAGTCCTGAGACGATGGCCAACAATATTGCGACTCCACTGGAGAAGCAGTTCATGCAGATTCCGGGTGTAGATATCATTACATCCAAGAATACGCAGGGTAATACCTCCATTAGCATTCAGTTCAAGATCACAAAGAACCTTGATGCTGCGGCAACGGATGTGCAGGCGGCAATAAGTCGATCAACAGGAAATCTGCCGGTTGACTTGCCTTCGCCTCCTACGTTTACCAAGACAAATCCAAATGATCAGCCTGTTATTTATATAGGCATGACGAGTCTTACGCTGACACCAGGCCAGTTGTATGACTATGCATCTACAGTAGTTGGCCAGCAGATAAGTGTGCTGGAAGGTGTATCGCAGGTTAACGTCTATGGTACAAAGTCTGCCATACGTATTCAGGTGGACCCAAGTCGGCTTGCTGCCTTGGGATTAAGCCTTGAAGATGTTTCGCGGGCGATCAAAGCTGGAACTTCCTATCAGGGTGCCGGACAGTTCGACGGTCCGTCGCGCACGTTTCTGCTTAATCCGGAGGGTCAGCTTAATTCCGCGAAAGAATATGAGCAGCTGATTATCTCCAATGTAAACAGGGCGCCTGTGTATCTTCGGGATGTGGCGAAGTGCTATGATGGCGTACAGGACAGCCGATTTACGATGCGTTTTTACGTGCGCGGTGGTCCTCCGCAGGCTGCCGGTATAGTAATGGCTGTTCAGCGTGCCGCCGGTGCTAATACGGTTGCTGTTGCTGCTGCCGTAAAGGAATTGCTTCCAAAGCTGCGTGCTACCTTGCCGGATTCTATCTTCATGAAGCCGATTTATGATCGTTCGCTCACGATCATACGTTCTGTACATGAAGTACAGGAGACTTTGCTGATCGCCTTCGGTCTGGTGGTTCTGGTTATTTATATATTTCTGGGACGCGCTACCGATACAGTCATTCCCGCTGTTACCCTGCCGCTTTCGCTGTTACTGACGTTTATACCAATGTATCTGCTCAGCTACAGTATCGACAACTTGTCGCTGCTGGCGCTTACACTGGCCATCGGGTTTCTGGTCGATGACGCTATTGTGTTCCTTGAAAATACGGTGCGACGAATGGAGCATGGTGAGGATTCTTACACAGCCGCGTTTCGAAGTGCCGAGGAAATCAGTTTTACCATTGTTTCCATGACGTTGTCGCTGGCGGCTGTGTTTATACCGCTGGTCTTTATGCCGGGTTATATCGGGCGAGTGTTCCAGGAGTTTTCTGTTACCATTATTCTGGCCACATTCGCTTCAGGTATAGTCTCACTGACGCTGACACCATTAATGTGCGCGGCAATGCTGGCCAAGCGTGACGTCCATCAAAAGTCATTCATGGAGCGCATGATAGGCGCGGTGTTTAATCCCATGGTGCGTATTTATGGAAACTCCCTGTGGTTTTTCCTTCGGCATACGTGGATTTCCGTGATGGTGTGGTTGCTTTGTATGGTGGGGACGATGTACTTCCTGTGGGTACTGCCCAAGTCCTTTATGCCCGTTGGCGACAGCGGATTTATCATGGGCGTGCTTATTGCTCAGGAAGGCTCGTCTCCTGAGAAGATGTTGCAGATCCAGTCTGGCGCGGATGCTGTTCTCAAGAACAATCCTCACGTCTCCATGGGGCTTACCATTACGGGTATCAACATGATTGCGACGTCTCAGGGGCTCTTTCTTGCCTTCCTGGATGAAAAAGACAAACGTCCCGACATCAATGTAGTAAACGGACAGTTGATGGGCGCACTGATGCAGATACCTGGCGTGATGCCGGGTCTGCGCCCTAATCCCGTGCTGGAAATTCCTACCGGTGTTGCTTCGCGTAACACAGGTAAGTATTCGCTCGTTATTTCCGGTATCAATCCCGATGAAGTATACGGCGCCGCAGACAAAATGGTGAAGCGTATTCAGGCATTGCCTGGTATGGGCTTCGTCTATAGCGACGTTATGCGTAATACTCCGGAGCTCCGCATTAACATTCTGCGCGAGAAGGCATCTTCTTACGGAGTTACGGCTACCGATATTGAAAACACGTTGCGCACGGCGTATTCGCAGAACTTTATTTACCTGATCAAGCAGCCTCTGGATCAATACCAGCTTATCCTGGAGGTGAAGGACAAGGAGCGCCGCGAGCCCGAGGATCTGTCGTTGCTTTACGTTAAATCGTCTATCACGGGTCAACTGGTGCCGCTGAAGGCCGTTGCTGAGTGGAAGCCTCGCGTGGGTTTCCAGGCGGTTAATCATTACAACCAGTTTGCCGCGGCGACGATCAACTTCGATCTGGGGCCGACAACTCCGATTGGCGACGCCACTGCCGCCATTGAGAAAATTGGCCAGGAGATTCTCCCTTCCACCATGACCATGCGCTTTCAGGGTGAAGCCTATGTGTTCAGAGAGACGGTTGCCGGCCTCGGCGTTCTGCTGATCTTTGCCGTGTTCGTCATGTACGTCATTCTCGGCATTCTCTACGAGAGCTATGTACATCCCATCACGATTCTTGCCTCGCTGCCGGTTGCCATGGTGGGTGGTCTTGCGACGCTCTATATCTTCAGGATGGACGTCTCTCTGTACGGCTATGTGGGTCTCTTCATGCTGATGGGTATTGTGAAGAAGAACGGTATTATGATCGTTGACTTTGCCCTTCATCGTATTGATCACGGTGATGATCGCGTAAAGGCAATTCATGATGCGTGTATGGATCGCTTTCGTCCTATTCTGATGACAACGCTTGCGGCGTTGATGGGTGCGGTGCCCCTCGCATTCAGCCTGGGTGCTGCGGATTCAACACGTCAGTCGCTTGGCTATGTTATTATAGGCGGCCTTATCGTTTCGCAAATCATTACGCTGTATGTAAATCCCGCTTACTTCCTTATTCTGGAAGCATTTCAGGAGAACATTCTGGATCGCACGAAATTCTTTCGCTCCTCACGTCATAAGGAATCAATTGCTTCAACCAGTGGTGCGGCAGGCACAAAGAAGCCCGCGCTTCCTGCTGACGGACGTCGTACCGATAACCGCGCGGCTGGTCAGGACGATGATCATGAAGACGGCAATGGAACGAACGGTTCTCATCTTGCACATCACGGTGACGGCCGCAAACATGGGATCTAGCGTTAATAGTCTAAGCGGTATTGAACATATTGCTGCTTTGGCAGAATAGCATTGACCGGCTGTCGCTTTTGAGTATTGTTTTCTATATGAAAATTACAATAGAGAAGGCGAAAAACGGGCAGTTCTATTTTAATATCAAGGCAGCGAATCATAAGGTACTCGCCACCAGTGAGACCTATATCAACAGATCGGACTGTAAATCTGCAGCAGAGTCTATTGCCAATGCTAAGGAAATTGCCGTTGTGGATATGACAGCAGCAGCTTCCTGATACAGGAACAGAAAGAGTTTCTACTTCTTTTGGAGCGCAGGTGCCTTGAGGCCAATGCAGTTAGCCACCGGGCGCTCGGTGCCGGGAATATTGAGGAGTCCGACAGGGGTGTTAAGAACCCGCACCGTCGGCGGCGATCCCGTGTTGACGGCCATGATGGAAGATCCGCCTCCATCGAGATTCAGCGCGTCAGTGGCGCCTCGTTTTTTCATCCACTCTGCAATTTCCACCTCGGTAGCCCCTTCGCTCTGTCCGGGACGCCGCCCGTCCACAATCAGGAAATAGATACGGCGTGTGCGATTATTCACGCCAACGACAGAGCGGGGATGAAGCGGAGTATCCTTCTTTGCGAGGACAGCGCCGCCTTTGAGAATGACGTGGAAACCGCCGATCGCGTTCCACGCTTTGGGCATTGGTGAATAACTGACTCCGCATGTGCCATTGCGCAGTTGATAGAAAATGCCGTATCGGGTGCTGTTGCTGATAGCAGGGGAAAATGGAGTGCCGCGGTAAATGGCAGGACCGTTGATATCAATCGCTTCGCCATCGCGGGGAAGGCGTTTGGGATCTTCAGGAACAGCAAAGGCGTCTCCGTTCAGAATGACCTGCCAGCCAAGCTTCGGCAGCAACTGAGTGGGTTTGGACGCAAGGATCTCTGCCTTTCCCGGCGGTTTGGGATCAGGAGGTGGAGTGAACTCCAGACTGACGCCCGGCACACTGAGGTCTGCTTCGATCCAGATCAGTTCGACCGGGCGAGGGGAAGTAAGCTTTTCCTTCTCCAGCGTCACGCCCTGAAAAATGGCCTCCGGTGCAGCATGCAGCGGCGATCTGGTGCCCCAGACAGAAACGGCAAGGCTGATCGCAATAATAACGGCCGGAACTTTGCGCGACATGGGGCGGGGCGCAGGTTTACTGCCTCTTAATGGTGCTGCCTTCGATAATTTTCGGGCGCGATCCTTTTTCCACATAGATACCGGGTTGAGTATTGGAGTGGAACTGGCAGTTGCGGATAGTGCCTTCGCCCTGATCGCTGACATGAATACCGTAGCTGCGGATATGGTGAATATTGCAGCGGTCAATAGTCGGGTTGCCACCATACGAAATAGAGATGCCACAGAGTGCAAAGTTGGAGATTTCGCACTCTACAAACGAGGGGCTCGCGTTGCTGTGCACGTGGACGCCGTGAATGGAGCCTCGCTGAATCTTGCAGCGGAGGAAAGTGGTGGATGCCCAGTCACACACATCTATGCATGACGCGTCAAAGTTACGAATCTCGCAGTCGGTGAAGACGCCTTTGGCCTGATTCCACGCAATCACGCCGCGCACGGGCCCGGACGAGATGATGCAGCGCTGAAACTGCGGCATCGCCTTTGTTCCGTGAATGGCGATGGCGGCCGCACCTGATGTGGTGATGACGCAATCCTGCATCAGCAGAACGCCTCCGGGTACCTGAACCGCGTAGACATACTCATTGCCTGCCGGCGGCTTGGAAATGATGCTGATATTGCGGATGGAAGCGCGAGTCGTGGCCATGTAAACGCCGTCCGTACCGCCGGGCTCCAGAACGACCTGGTGCGGGCTGCCATCACCGACAATCTCCACTTCCTTTGTCAGCCTGATGCCTTCGCGGTAGGTGCCTTTCTCCAGCAGGATCCGCTGGTTGGGCCTGGCAATGGCAATCGCATGGTTGATGCTGGGGAAGCGGCCTTTGCCACCCGGCGAAACAATCAAAATGTTAGGATCGTCTTTGGGAAGGCGCGGCTGGGGCGCGAGCTGAACCTGGCGGCCTGTGCCAATCGGAATAACTCCGGGGCTGAGCACGGATTCGTCCGGATTTACCACATGGCGCCCGGCAGCGTTGGCGCCGGATGCGGAGTAGACGACGGCGATGCGGCGCCAGTCGCGCTTGCCCACTTCCGTCCTTGCAAATTTGTTCAGTGCGTAGCCCCAGGCTTCAACAGCCCAGCCCGCTGCGGAGTGCTCCATGCCAAAGTTGCCTGCCAGGCGATTGACCATGTCGGCCATCACCGTATCCAGCGATGCGGAGTTATCGCCCTGCTGCATCCACACCTGGGGAATTCCGGATTGGAGCGCGCAAAGCAGAACGTGGGTTTCGGCCCGCTGACCAGGGCATTTGTCCTTCAGCAACGCTTCCAGCCGGCGCTTCTCCAGCAGGATTTCCTGGGGATGGTGCCGGGCCAATTCTCCCAGTTCCAGGCGAACACTCTCGTTCATAGGCTTCCCTGCATGTTGCCGGACCCTTCGGGGTGGATGCGGGCCGTGGCGGTTGACGGTTGTGGCGCGTGGTGCTGTGGGGGGAGGGTATTCAAGCTAGGCGGGTGGGGATGGCGCTGGGGCAGGTTTTGTGCCCAGATTGGCGCGGCACAGGATACCGACGCTAATGTCATCGCCGCTTCCCTCACGGGAGGCATCGCGCAGCCAGGATTCAATATCGCGTGGGATGACATCGAATCCACACTCGCATATAATGTTCCAGATATCGGTGCCCACCTGCAAAAAGCCTTCGTCGCTCTGGAAACTATTAGCATAGCCATCTGTAGCCAATAGAATAACAGAGGGCGAGAATTGTTCAAGACTTAGAACTTTGAGGCGAAATTCACCGTCAGCATCCGGACAACATAAAGAAGTTGTCTCATTTGCGAACAGTTTTTTATCTTGCGGCAACGGACGCGTGACATGACCGGTATCATCCACGAGTAATATATCCCCGTCGCCAAGCTGGCTGATAAAGAGCCAGCGTTCGGTAATAATCACCGCCAGAATGGTGCTGCCGTAAGCCACAAACCACTCAATGGGTGGATCTTCCTCATTGTCCGGCGAAAGCAGGCGAGCCAGCACCTGAGTCATCTCGGCGGATCTGACAGGAGCGCCGTTGGTGGGCAGGGGACGGGGGAGGCGTCGCGTTTTGCGTACGTTGGCTTCATTCAGCTCTTCGGAGTCCGTGGAGGAGACAGAGTCAGAAGGCCATGTGACGGGAGAGACCGTGCCGGATTCAGAAGCTGAGCCATTTGCCACGGCGCCGCCTGGGGGTGTAGTTGCCGGATCAGTCGCCACAGAGGAGCCTGGCTCAATTTTTCCCGGCCCGGCTTCCATATTCAGATTAGCCTGGGCACTGTTTTCGACAGCCAGTGGCTTGTCATGATCCCTGGCAACCCAGTCTTCCGGCAATACATCATTGAAAAATGAGTCATCTGCAGCCGTTGCGGCTGAGGGAGAAGGTGCGCTGCGGAAAGGCAGGTGATCTCCTGACATCTTGATGCCGGGCAGAGCCGGCGCGGTGACGGGAGGTTTCGGTTCAGCAGGAAGCAGGTCTGGGTGATTCTGGAAATCCTTCTCGGTGAAGGGATTCTGGCGGATGTGGTCCAGCACGCTCTTCTGCCAGCGCTTCCAGACGTTGTTACCCCAGTACGATTTGCACGCCTCTTCCACTTCCGCCGAAGTTCTCTCCAGAAGGCCTGCCTTCTGCATCACCAGCATCTCCTCCAGCGCGGCCTGAACCGCCAGCTGGGAGCCTACCTGGCTTCGAAAACTCCGCTGGCTGCCGTGGCCGTCGGCCAGCGCCACGCGTATGGGCAGGGGAGGACCGTTGCGCTCGCAACTGATCTGGACGAAGTCCTGATTAGGCATCCCCTTGCGCTCGTGGCTGGTTCCACGGACGCTGCATGAGGTAAATAACCATGATTTATCGGCAGGACCCGATTTTACCTCCGTCACAGTCGCGGCTGCGGCGGGGCTGATGGCCCTGTCGATAGTATCCTGTCCCGGGGATCCTGCGGTTACGCCGGATCTGGACTCATTGGGGGCATCACCAG
>JBGGNE010000316.1:0-20827 GCA_041287705.1 Methylacidiphilales bacterium
TTGTACTTACCTACGGGTACCAGTTTGCCGGAGTCATCCAGGCCGTCCCACATGACTTCCACCTGGCGTTCGGCCCCCTTCAGGCCCTTCTGATATTCCTGAGGTGTTACATCGCCAACCAGATTGCGGATGCGCTTTCCCTTCTCATCTTCAATGACAACCGTCATACGGATCGCATTCTCCGGCACGCTAAACCGGACGGGGATGGTGCCAGGCAGAGTCGTCTTCGGCAGTGTGTATACGCGCTCGGCCACCTTGGGTTCAGCGACCAGCTTTGCATCGCCCCAGCTCCGAACTGCTGTCCAGAAGAACTCGCGGCTGGTGGCGCCAGGCTGCATGTTGTCCGCGTAGCGATGCTCGGGATTCTTGCCTTCTTTGTCATCGCCCCAAAGGAACTCCAGGCCGAGCTTGAACGTGAGGCCGGCTTTAATCTCCGGCATCTTACGGTACAGCTTGCTCCAGGGAATCTTTACTTCCTGAACAAAACCTTTGCCGTCCGCCGCCATCTTGTAGGACATTTCGACGCCTTCGCCCAGATCGGAGCCGCCCGCCCTGGCGCGAAGCACCGTGATATCCTGGCCCAGCTTGTTGTTGGAATCATTCTTCCAGTAGGAAATATGCATTACGGGGACTTTATCCGCCGTGTAATACCAGACCGTGATCCACAGATTGCGGTCGGTATGCAGACGCATCTGCACAGCGTCGCTGCGCCAGCCGTCGCTGGGGTTAAAGTCGGGATTCACCGCGCTGAGCATGGGGCTGGGATCGCGCCATTTGTACGAGATATAAAAGTTATCCGTATCATACATCGCGGCCGTTTCGACCGAGTGAGAATCACGCAGATCCCAGTCGGCAAACGACTGCATCCGGCCGGAGAGCTCCCAGTCGGAAAGATCGCCGTCGATGGTTACTTTCTTGCCTGCGGGCACGGGGACGACAACGAGACCTTCATTTTGCGACTGACGGCCCATGACATTAGTTTGCTCCGCGGCGTGCAGGGCTGAGCCGGACAGAGCGAGGCATGCGGCGAAGCACATGCAGCAGAAGAACCACCAGAGGTGCCTCCGCGTTAGTGATAGTTTACGAATGGAATGCATAAGTGCGTGGACCCTTTGAATGCGGATGCAGGTTACTGCTATTACTATAAGCCGCTATTTTCGCGCACATCGATAAAAAGCGAAATGTATACAGTTACTATACAGGCATTTTTATTGCTCCCTGCCGGTCTGCGGGAGAAGTCCTGAAAGCGAACGTGCAATGCTTTATCCCATGGGGGACGGCATTTAACCCGTCTTCGTGCAGATTCATCCCGGATGGGTTGTCGCCGCGCGCCCGATGCAGTACAGATAGAGAAGCATGCAACTCATCCCCACGTTACGGTCCCTGCTTCGTGGGATGGCGCTAAGTTTTCTGGCTTACGGACTGCTGGGTATGGTTCTGGTGGCCCATTCTTCGTTAGGCTCCACCCTTCCCGCCTGGGATGCGCTGCGTATGGTAGTTCGCGACTGGACGCCATGGGCAATCGTAACGCCATTTGCCTTTCAACTGGTATGGCATCTGCCTCTCGAAGGCGGACGACGCTGGAAAGTCGCCGTCGTCGCCCACATTGCTGCCGCGCTGGTTATTCTGACGCTCGTAACCGCGTGGCTGGAGATGGATAACGGAGTCTGGCGCTTCATGCAGGCACAACAGCGTTTCGGCTTCCAAATGCAGCCCGGCCAATCCGGAGGCGGGCAGCAGCGAGGCGGTCCGGACTTCCGCGCCATAATGATGGCCCAAAATCCGGGATCCCCACTATTGCAGGGACAGGCGCCGTACGTCTGGATAGCACGCATACCGGGCATCATTTACCAGAGCCAGTTCATGACCCGGCCCCGCCCGCCCAAGCCGTTCATGCCCTTCCCGCCCGGCACGCATCCGCTTGTCATCGCGATCTTTTTGCTGGGAATGCGGTTCCCTGTCTATCTCGCGATCGTCAGCGTAGCCCATGCCTTCTTCTTCTACGAACGAGCTCAGGAACGCGAGCGCCGCTCTCTGGGTCTGGAAGCGGGCCTTGTTAAATCCCGGCTGGAAGCGTTACGTATGCAGCTTCAGCCGCACTTCCTGTTTAACTCGCTGAATTCCATTGCGGAACTCGTGCATAAAGATCCGGATAAAGCGGATGAAATGCTTGTTGCATTAAGCGACCTGCTTCGCCTTACCCTGGAGAAGACGGATCAGCAGGAGATCCCCCTGCAGCAGGAGCTGGAATTTGTGGATCGCTATCTGGCGATGCAGAAAGTACGCCTGGCGGATCGCCTTATCATCAAACGCGATATTGCTCCCGAAACGCGGCAAGCTCTGATCCCGGTCTTTCTACTTCAGCCCGTCGTGGAAAACTCCCTGCGCCACGGCCTGGAGCCTATTCCCGGCGGCGGCATTCTTGCTCTGAAGAGTGAAGTTTCCCCTGTCCCTGGACCCGGCGGAGCACCAGAACTTCGCATCACCATTTCCGATACCGGCCCAGGCTTGCACGAACAACAACCGGGCGAAAAGCAAGGCCGCCAGGGTATTGGTCTGGCCAACACCCGGGCCCGGCTAAGGGAACTGTATGGCGCGACTGCAAGCATTCAGCTTCGCAACAACAGCGAGATGGAAGCCGGTGCAAAGGGACTAATCGTGGAAATACGACTGCCATTTCAACTGGCCGAGGAAGAAATACGCGGCACCAGCACCTCGACAAAATCACCATCCCCAGCAGTTGCCGATCCACTGAGAGGGTACGGCGTCTCCATGCTTCGCAGGGAGGCCGCCCGATGAAGCGTATCAGCATTGCTCTGGTCGATGACGAGCCCCTGGCACGGGATAGGTTGCGCCGTCTGCTAAAGGATGAGGCGGACGCGGATATCGTGGCCGAATGTCGCGATGGTCAGGAAGCCGTGGAGGCTGTTCGAACTCGCGCACCGGACCTGCTGTTGCTGGACGTACAAATGCCCGGCATGGATGGATTCGAGACGTTGCAAGCCATGCGCACGCTTGAACTGGCGCCCCTGCCCGAGATCATCTTTGTTACCGGCTTCGATCACCACGCGGTACGCGCCTTCGAAGCCCGCGCCCTGGATTACCTCCTGAAGCCGACCACTAAAGCACGCTTAGCTGAGGCCATGCGCCGCGTTCGCGAACGCGTGGCGGCGCGCTCAAAGGATAGCACGGAATTCCCTCTTCCAGCCAAAACATCCGCTGGAACGCTACCTCCCACCGCAGCTTCCTCTCCGGCCACTGTCATCCACGATCTGCCACAGGCCATTCTGGAACTTCTGGCCGAGCGGAAAGCGTCGACCCCGCGTGTGAAGCGCATCCCGGTCCGCACTGGTGAGCGCATTCATTTCATTGCGGTGGAAGATATTGCGTGGATTGAAGCCGCAGGCAACTATGTGGTCCTGCACGTCGGCAATGCCACCCACATCCTTCGCGAGACGATGGGCTCGCTGGAAGATCAACTTGCGGCGGAGCTCTTTTGTCGGGTCAGCCGAAGCGCCATCATCAATTTGCACAGCGTCAAAGAACTGATCACAGGTGCGGGTGGCGATCAGTTTGCCGTGCTGAACGGCGGCCAGCGTATCCCGGTCACCCGCAGCCTGCGGGAATTGGAAGACAAGCTGCGCTTCTCGAAATGAGACCTCCATGTGATGGAGCGACAGAGACAGAGTTGTGACATATACAGAATGTGGCCCATTGCGGCATACTAATTGCTGCAAGCTCGGGCCAATCCATGACCACTTCGGTCCCCTCACCTCACCCACAGCGTCGCTCACTCGCCTACCGTAGTCTTGACGCCAAACGCATCATCGAAGGCATCGTTGCTCTTCGAGGCCGAATTCAGGAAACCTTCCCTCGTGCTGGACTCAGCCGCATTGCAGGCGAAATTGAACTTGTGGCACTGGAATCCGCAGAACGCGCCGCTTATTGCGCTGAGCCTCAGTGGCATGTCCGCGCCGTTGCGATCCTGCTTACTGTCATTGGTCTAACCGGAGTGTTCATTTTTGTCACGAATGTAAATATTAATTTATCCGCGATGACCGCATCGCAAATCCTTCAGGATACGTATAATATACTCAATGACACCATACTTTTCAGTATCGGCATCCTCTTCCTGTGGAGCTGTGAAGGGAGAATCAAACGCAGCCGCGCCCTGAAAGCGCTGCATGAGCTTCGCTCTCTGGCGCACATTGTCGATATGCACCAGCTGACAAAAGATCCCGACAACCTGGGCAGGAATGAGGACACCAACCTGGCAAAAGGTCCTGTAAATCGCCGGGAGCTGGTGCGCTATCTCATGTTCTGCTCTGATCTGCTGGGCACGCTTGGCAAAATATCCGCGCTCTATGCTCAGGAATTTCAGGACGGCACCGTGCTGAATGCCGTTACTGAAATTGAAGGGCTTTCTACATCATTATCTCAAAAGATATGGCAAAAAATCAGTATGATTGAAGCTGGTGAACTTCGTTCTAACACTACTCGTACACTTCCTGCATAGCTCAGGTTTTTTCACATTTGCAAAGTAGTTATGCCATCATAACGCATGGTAAGCTATGTACCAGATAGCATAAATCAAACAAACATTCTGGGCATATCGGCCGGCAGCAGGCATGATGCTGCTGACGCATTAATTGCCACATGCCTTCGCGCGCCCCACTATTTCTGCCTTCCATCGCCTTTGCCGCCGGGGCGGCGATTCAGATGATGTTGCCTGGTGCAGCATGGCAGATCTGGTTTTTTGCAGCGTGTATCTGCTTTTGTGGGTGGTGGTCACTTCAAAGAACCCAGAACACTGCTTACCAGAGATCAGCTTCGTTCGTCCTTTTGTTATTCATCTGTTTTGGTGCTTCAACCCATTCTGCACTGGTAGCTTCCACCCAGCAACTTACCAGGGATGACATCTCCAATCTGCCAGTAATCCAGGCTACCCATGGAGCTGCAGTATGGACCGGCACGATCGTGACCCGTCCCCGCGCTGTCGCAGGGAAGAATCCCGCCATGCACCTGCAAAGCACCAGCTTTATCGTGTATGTGGATTACGCCACGATTAGCGGAATCCAGAAAGCCGTTCATGGGCCTGTCTATGTGCGACTTACGGAGCGGGGTTCACCCGGCAGGCCTTACCGGAGCTGGATGAGGGGTGACACTGTGCACCTTACTGGAGCACTGAGTGAACCACGCCATGCCCGAAATCCAGGCGAAATTGATGAAGCCGGCTGGCTCAGTAACCAGAATATCTCCTGGATTTTCCGTGGAGAAGCCCAGCAATGCCGCAACGTGCCGGGAGTAACAAAATCCTGGACCGCCTGGGCGGCAGCCCTTGCTGAGCAGGCGCGCGAATGGACCCGAAATCGCCTGACTATGGGGATCGAGCAGGATCCCGCCACATGCGACCTTCTTAGCGGCATGATTCTGGGCGCCAGGCAATTGGAGGATCCCGCTCTGTCGCAGGCGTTCAGGAAAACGGGAACCTACCACATTTTCGCGGTCAGCGGCCAGAATGTCATGATGGTGGCGGCAGTCGGGACTTTCACGCTCTGGATACTGGGAATCAACACCTACCGCTGGGCAGTCGCATTTGTGCCGGGGGTTATTGGGTACTGCGCCATGACAGGATTTGAGCCCAGCGTAGTACGCGCCATGGTCATGACCTGCGTGCTGCTCCTCGGCTCATCGGCGGGCCTGCCCGTATCCGCCCTCAATACGTGGGCTCTCTCCCTGATCAGCTTTCTTACCCTGGATCCCAAGTCATTACTGGATATAGGTTTCCAGCTCTCTTTCGCCGTAGTTCTCTCACTCATCCTGATGACTCAGATCTTGTACGATGCGCTTTTCCCAGCCAATCCAGAAGCGATCTCCCCAACTCCGTCCACCGGTCTTCCACGCTGGTTGGACAGAATAATTGCAAATGCAACTCTCATGCTGGCTTCTTCCCTCGCTGCATGGATGGGGTCGTTTCCTTTGTCCGTCTGGCACTTCCATCAGATTTCATTTATAGCCTTACTTGCCAACATACCGGTTGTGATAATTGCCGGAGCAATCGTTACCCTGGGCACAGTCTCCGTATGTGTTTCGGTGCTAAGCTCCACTCTCACCATCTGGCTGAATTCGCTCAATCTTTTGCTATGCAAAGCATTAACCGGAACTGTCCTCGTTTTTGCTTCTGTACCCGGTGGCAGCGTAAATGTTCCTGGTCTGGATGCACCCTGGTACCCTTCCCATCCCCATATTCTTATGCTGGACGGCGGCCCGGGTACAGGCGGCAGCGCGATCATTAGATATAAAGGTCGTACATGGCTGATCAATCCAGGGCGGGAGGCAGCGTATCGCAGCATTACTGCGCCCGTCCTGCGAGCCTGGGGTGTGAATTATCTGGAAGCTATTGTGAGCACGGAGCTCACTCAAAAGCAGACAGGCGCAGCAGAGCAGATTCTCTCTGCGCATGAGTTCCCACCAGCAATGTGGCTCATCCCGGCAGGCGGAACCAGGTCTCCGTTTTACTCTCGCTTCCTCAAAGACTGGACGGCGCAAGGTTGCAAGCTGGATTCATTGACCCGCAAATGGCTGCCTGGCAAAGTGAAGAATCTTCCTGCCACGGTCTTCGAAGATATTGGACCCACTCTTGAATCGATCAAGACAGCAGGCCCCAGGGTCGTCGTTGCATCCTCTGGCCGCAGGTTTGATATCGACAGCGATTTCAGTATCACCGTTCTGTCGCCAGACATGAATGCAACGCTGGCACAACGCGCGGAAAATCGTTCTATCGTGTTGTTACTTCAATATAAACAAAGGAAGCTCCTTTGGGCCGGCCGAATCCATCCGGATATCCAAAGCGCCATTCTGACCCGATACCCCGGTATTGCCTGCGATATCCTGGTCCAGGCCTGGAATCCCCTCGTGGGTGAACTTCAGAAAGAATGGATTCACGCACTACGCCCCACTCACATTGTTCGCCCTGCCTCAGATGGCCAGACTTTCCATCTTCTGGACAGCACAATTGCCGGCCTGCCGGAAGCTGAGCGACCGAAACTGTGGTACCAGGATGAAACAGGCGCTCTTCACATCACCATGGCTTCAGAAGCAATTACACTGAAGCCGTTTATCACAGGCAGCGGCCAGCATCCTGTAAAACCGGTACTCCCACCCATCAATCTTCCCGATTACTATCGCCAGCTTGAACTGGAAGATATGGACCGCGAGAAAGAACTGACGGCGCCAGAATCCCCCTATGAATCCGGCGCGGACGATTAACGCCATTCTGGCTACCGAGACTCACTGAGAAAAAAGAATGCAGCGCGCGATACGCTCTCATTGGTTTCGCGCTTGAGAACGATGTTTTCGGCAGTGACAGGCTGAGGCTCCGGCACCATTTCGGCATCGGGCTGAAGTGTGTAAATTTGCCCTTTAAGCGCGGCACCACGGGCGACCTCAAGACCGGCGCAGGATATTTCCCGAGCCACCAGCACGCCACCCGCATGAATCTTGAGCTTGTGACGTGCACGCACCGTATCAGCCTGTAGCATCCCGAAAACTTCCACTACATCTGCTTCCAGATGAAGCGCAACTACCGAGGCTCCTTCGACGACACGGATAAGCGGTGCACGCTGCCAACCGCGTACGGAGCCTTTTTCCTGCAGCTCAATGCTGGTAAAGGCCCGCAGCCCGGCATGAACACGACCGGCGACAAAGATTTGATCAGCCACAGCTTCCATCGCCCGGTATGCGCAGGTCGAAGCAAATTCGATTGAGCCGTAGGTGAAAAGTGGGTCGCCATTTGTGCCGACAATCCGGTAGCTCCGCAAATCCAGATAGATTCCGCAGTTCTCGCACTGCGTGGAAATCGCAGATGGAACAGCACGGCAGGACCACTGGCAGGTCTGGCACGTGAACACGCGGTTCTCCCTGGGAAGACGCACCAGGCGGCGCTTGCGCGGCGCCTCTATCTTGTAATACTGGTTACAATTCCTGCAATACGTAGAGATGGCAGAGGCAGACTCCTGCTGGGTACTCAGGCAATGGGGGCAGGTGCAGGTGTGCTTTTTCATGCTTGATGCCGGCGGCGAAATAGCCCGCCTTTCTCCTTCGGAAACAGCCCCGTGCCGGAGCCGATCGTGACGTATCCCTCAAACTGAGCACCTTTTTCGATGACCATTGCATCGGATTTAACCGCCCCATAGACGGTACCCGTAGGTGTCACCTGCACACAGCCATCTGTGGAAATAGTCCCCTGGATAGCCCCGCCAATGACGACGCCACGCTGGAACGACAGGTCTCCGCGAAGGCGAAGTCCGGGTCCAATCTGCGATGGGGCAATATGCTGGATACGAAACACGGGAGAACTTCTTAGAAAAAAGTTGGTTTGGGCGCAAGAACCGAAAGCAGGGAAGCCGCCGATTTTTTACGTGACGGCGCGGAGATGCAAACGGAACCAGTTGACATCGTGACAATGCGACAAAACGGGTTCTTCGCAACAGATTTACTATATTTTCATATAAATTCAATTGCAAACTCCTGCTCATAAGTATAAAGTCTAAGATATTACAGGTTTCTGAGTATACGCGTGAACTAATCCGGTCTTCGCCCTAAAGTCTCTGTTGACAGTACCGAAGTGACCATCTAGCTTACCACCACTCCCTAAACTACGCTTATGACCTCTTCAAAGCCGATCCGTTGGCTTTTGCACCTTATTACCTCACTCAGTTTCCTTGCGGTATGCATCCTTGGTGCGCATGCACAGCAAGGCGGTGGCTCCAATCCACGCGTGCCCGCACAGCCACGCAAGGGCAAGTACAAGAACCAGACTGTTAAGGTTGCACCAGCGCAGCCCATATTTGATTGGTTCGGCGATCACGATGTCACCATTGATTACATCGAGCTCCGCCTGGAAGAGCAGAAACTATACGCTTTCTCAAAGGGTCAGGCAGTTGCATGGTCCGAAATTTCCACTGGCCGCGAAGGTTATGACACCCCCGCCGGTGAATACAAAATTCTGCAGAAAAACGCCGGGCATAAGAGCAATCTCTACGGATATATTGTAGAAGTTGCCACGGACAAGGTTGTCGTAAAGGATGCGAATCCCAAGACGCCCGTCCCCCCTGGCTGCAAATATGAAGCGGCAGCAATGCCCTTCTTCCTGCGCCTGACGAATACCGGTATCGGTCTGCACGCAGGTTATCTGCCTGGCTACGCGGCCTCTCACGGTTGCATCCGCCTTCCCTACGACATGATCGAAGCGATCTATGACCGTACAAAGGTTGGAACGCGTGTGGTGATTCTGCCCCGTAATACTCCCGCTGTGGATGCCGGCCTGACTACCGCTGCTGTTGTGGATACTCCTCCCCCGGCCCCCTCGCCCAGCGCCAGCGCTAATGATCCCGCGATCCAGCCGTACTCGAATCTTCACAACAATCCTTCCTCGTACACTCAGCAGAACGCACCTCGCCGTCGTGGTACTCAGTCCATTCCCAGCGAAACCGAAGAACGCATCATCCTCGAGCGTCCTGAATAGTCAAAGCCATACGAGCGGCCTGGTTGTCTACAATTAGCCGCTCTGGCTCAGTTTTGTTTGTGCAGAAGTAAAGAGCTGTTGTCCGCATCATCTCCATGTTTCGATCTGAAGATGACCTCTGGCAGCAGCTTACAAAGAACTGGCCAGTAACCCCCGGCAAAGTTCTCACAGGGGCTGGCGACGATTGCGCTGTCCTGCAAGGCTGCGGTTGCGGTGGTGAAGATGGCCCGGAATCTGTTACGTCATCACGATTTCTGCTTTTCAAGACAGATATCGTTGTTGAGGACGTTCATTTCACGGCAAAAGCCTCCCCTCGACTTGTTGGTCGCAAAGCCTTGAATCGTGCCGTCAGCGATATAGCGGCAATGGGCGGACGCCCTGGTGCGGCACTGGTTACCCTTGGGCTCCCGCCAGAAACAAGTATCAGCCGCCTTCGCGCTCTGTATCAGGGCCTTAATGATGCAGCCAAAACCAGTGGCGTGGCACTTGCGGGCGGGGAAACGACACGCTCACCTCGTCTTTTTCTTAATGTGGCTCTGCTGGGTGAAACACGTGGCCATTCCCCAGTCCTGCGATCAACAGCTCAGCCTGGGGACCTTATCTGGGTTACAGGACGACTCGGGGCAACTCAGAAAAAGAAGCACCTCACTTTCACCCCTCGCCTTGCGGAGGGAGAGTTTCTGGCTTCGCACGGTTTCGCGACTTCCATGATGGATATAAGCGACGGCCTGGGTAAAGATTTGCCGCGACTTGCTCGCGCTTCGCATCTTGGCTGCCATATACAGATGAGCAAAGTGCCTCGCGCTCGCGGTGCTTCGTTGCATTCCGCAATGTCCGATGGCGAAGATTTTGAACTGCTTTTTACCTCACATCCGGACCGACAGGATGAGCTCCGCCGGCTTTGGCATTTCCCCTGCTTACTCACTTGTATCGGCACCATGTCGTTAAAACGGACAGGAAACCGCCCGTGGCGCCCACCGGAGGATTGGATAGATGGATATGATCACCTTAGACAGCCCTGAAGCAATGCATGAACTTGGAATACGTCTCGCCGGGGAGTTGCGAGGCGGTGAAGTACTGGCCTTGTATGGGGGCATGGGCGCCGGCAAGACGCATTTCGTCAAGGGCCTGGCCGAAGGTCTGGGTTATCGCGGAGAAGTGACAAGCCCCACATTCACGCTCATTCATGAATATGACGGTGGCCGACTGCCCCTCTACCATCTGGACCTCTACCGCATTGAGGAACCCGAAGCCGTTGTGCGTCTGGGTGTTGAAGACTACTTCGGCGGGCCAGGCGTAACGGCTGTGGAATGGGCGGACAGAGCTGAAGCACTACTGCCTGGTCTCGCCTGGCGTCTCCACTTTTCTATCCCCAATGAATCCGAGCGTACTGTAACCACGATTCCACCGCGAAACTAACTGCAGCCTCCCCTGCGCCGGTTCGAATACCACGTTCCTGCTTCGATTTTTCGCCGGTTTCTCTGGCGCAGAGATTGTGGGAGCGTTACAATAGAGGTACGGCGCTGTTATTTTTAAACAGCTCAGGCGCTTCTCCCTTTCCTACATGCTTCAATTTTATATTCGCGGCGAAGACGGCGAAGAATACGGTCCCGTGGATCTTGCGGAACTTCGCGACTGGGCGTTAGACAATCGTATTGGTCGCGAAACAGTCGTTCGCTCGGCAGAACCTGACAGCACATGGCGTCCCTGGGGCGAATTCCCCGAGTTAGTGGCCATGCTGGCCGAGGTAGAGGCAATGGCCGTGTTCGCACGCTTCCCCAAGCTGCGCGTTGCACCTTTCGGACTCCGTGCCGCAGCCTGGATGGTGGACTATCTTGTCGTGGTCGCCGTCTCGCTCGTGCTGGCTGATGTTGTTGGCTGGCTACTCCCGTCAGAATGGGGCATCAGTTCTGTCTCCTTCTGGAATCACCTTACGAACGGTGAAACGGGTTCCAGACCACAACTCCTCGCCATTATCGCTATTCTGGTCACGAGCATCGCCTACAACACTTATTTTCTGGGTTCGATTGGGCAAACTCCCGGCAAAGGAATCTTTGGCATGCGTGTTGTCAACGACAAAGGTGAAAAGATCGGTTATGAACAAGCCTTTCATCGCTCCATAATCTCCATCGCGTCCCGGCAGTTATTCATGGCTGGTTACATTCTCGCCCTGATCACCAACCATACCCGCACGCTCCACGATCTGCTGGCTGGTACGTATGTTGTGCGCTGCCATAACAGAGCCCAGGCAACGGCTTAGCCCTTCTCACCCGTCTCCCCTTCCCCAGCCGCTGTCATTGCCATGCCTGTAAGCATTTTTGATCGCATGTTCTCATGGTTCTCGCAGCATATCCCGATAATTGGAGTTGCGTTGGCCGTGGTCTTTGTATTCGGCGCAATCTGTATAGGTCTTGCTGTTCTCGCTATGCGCAATCGTCGTGGAAACAGCGCCGCAAGCTCGGCATACCCACCGATTGATATCACGAATTCAACGCCGGGCTTCGGTACTTCGTTCCCCTCACCCGGGCCGGACGTTCAGCTTGAGGAGGGAGTGCGACAGCACCTGAACGCCGGCAGAAAGATTATGGCCATCAAACTGTATCGAGAACGGACGGGCTGCGGCCTTGCCGAGGCCAAATATGCGGTGGAAGAAATTGAGCGTCAGAATCTCCACAGTTAAATTGCCGTGATGTCAGTTGGCAAAAAAGAATTCTGGCCAGCTGTTTTTCGGTGGAAAGCCATCGAACCTTTAGGCAAAGTTCGGCGTGCCAGGATTAATCCCCTCTATTTCCCGCCATGAGTGCGCATGAAACAAGCAGCGTGACGATGGACTCCGCACCTGCTGATACTTCAGCCCAGGTCGCTCCCGATAAACCTCTCCAGGCGGTGGCAGAAGCTGTAGCGGAATCCGCTCCGGACTATAGCTCGGCATCCGGTACTGCGGTTCCTGCTTCTCTGCACCCTCGCACCTTTCTTCAGAAGCTGGATCGCTGGCGGGCGAAGCTTGTGGATGATGTCAGCTTCGGCTTCGTCAATACCATGCAGTGGCGCCATCCCCTGCGCGCCGATTTTCGTCCCAGGTTCGAGGCATACGTGACGGAATGGATGGGCAAAACACCGGAGGAATACTTTAGCATTCCTGCGGACTACAAAATGCCCACGTTTCCCGGCAAGGGCCGCCTCAGCTTCCCTTCCCCGGTGCCCGGCGAGTTCGACAGGAACAACGTCGCATCGTTCGATCTTTTTCCCTGCACCCTTGGCTGGGCTGGTGCGCCGACGATGATTCTGGCGCACGGCCTCATGTCGGTGAGTGATTATGGCTATAAGCTTTGGGCGCGCCGACTTAACGAGAGCGGCTGGAACGCGGTGTTCATGCATCTGCCCTTCCACTATTCCCGACGGCTGCCCTGGCAGTTTCATGGTGAGCTGGCGGTGGGCGGACATCTGGTCCGCACGGCGGAAGGCATTCGCCAGGCGGTAACGGAAGTCCGTGTGATGCTGTCGCTGCTAAAGCAGGCAGGCAGCCCTCTGGTCGGCGGCTGGGGAACCAGCTATGGCGGCTGGATCATGGGTCTCTCCGGCTGCTTTGATGAACGACTGGAGCGCCTCGTGCTGGTGGAACCGATCCTGAACGTGGATGCCGCCATCTGGCAGTCGCCCGCCAGCGTTACTCTGCGTTATCACCTGCGGCGCCAGGGCATTACGCGGGAGCTTACTCTGCCGCACCAGAACATGCTTTGCCCCAGCAATTACCAGCCTCGCCTGAAAAGCCGGCACGTTCTGCTGATTGCGGGAGCCTATGACCTTATCGCGCCGCCGGAGGATATCTGGCGTTTGCATAAAGCCTGGCAGGGTTCGAACTACGCCTGCTATGAGCAAGGGCATGTGGGATACACTCTGATGCCGAAGAGTTTTGCGATGGCGCATGAGCTTTGGCCCGATGACTTTAAAGGCTCCGCCGCGCCGGCTTACTGATCCATGGTAAATCAGTCCGAATAAACTTTCATTCGCGACGCAACTATTTCCCCCGACGCGTCTTTATAGTAGGATGCTGCATGCCCTCGCTCATGCCATCCCCCACCTGGTGATCATGGAGCCCGACCAAGGACTGGATTTAGATGTAGAACTCATGCGCCGCGTTGCGCGCCAGGACGACCACGCCTTTCGCCTGCTCGTTGAGCGGCATCAAAGCGCAGTCTATGGCACGATCCTGAAGATGCTCGGCGATCCGATAGAAGCGGAAGACATAGCCCAGCAGGTATTTATTCGTGTGTATCGTGCGGCGCCCCAATATCAGCCCAGCGCGCAGTTTCGCACGTGGCTCTTTACCATTGTGCGCAATCTGGTGTTCAACGAGCACCGCCGCCGCTCCCGCGCCTGGTTCTTTTCGATCGACCAGCAGCCCGAGGAAGAATCCGACGCGCCCGCCTTTGAGCTTCCTGACACGCTAACCAAGGCCGCCGACCGTGAAGTGATGGATCGTGAAATGATGGAGAGCATCGACAAAGCCATCCTCAGCCTCCCGGAACAGCAACGCATCGCGGTCGTCCTTCGCCGCTACGACGAGTTCTCCTACGACGAAATAGCCGAAGTCATGAAAGTCAGCGTTCCCTCTGTAAAATCGCTGCTTTTCCGCGCCCGCGAGACTCTGCGGCAAAAGCTCAGCCACTACATGCAGGGTGGCGGACCGGAAGAAGAGTAGGTGGGGTCGCCAGTCACGCCCCATCCAGCCGGTTTATCGCTTCGACATATCTGTGCATATCCATGGCATAATATCCAGCAGACGAAACTGAATTGGTTTCAATGATTTTAGGGCCTTCCTCGGTATCCGCAATATCAAGAATGAAGGCCTGCCTCGGTTGCCACTCCTTAACGCGCATGGCCGCGAAGTTCAGGATCTCGGGTGGTCCGCCAGCCGTGTATTGAATGCGCCCGTTGAGCTTGTACCGAGATGCTGTCACGATTTCGCCGAGAACGGCGAGGCAGCGGTATTCGGCATTGATGTGCTTGAGGGGTGCCATCATCACCCGCGTATCTGCCGGCAGGCTATTGTATCCGTCAGGATCCATTACCTGCAGGCGCCATTCCTCAATTTGTCGCGGCTGGAGACTTCGCCGGGAAAAGACTTTCCATCATTGACAGGACGTATGAAGAAAAGGTCATCGCAAGGCTGTACGGCGCCAATCTCGCCGGTGATACCATCGTGGTTAAGCATGTGCTTTCCCCATTGCGCAATGCATTCGTCCAAGCCAGGGGCATTCACATAGCCGGGGCTCCAGCGCCGTTGCACGCTGATACCCGCCATTGAAGTCGCTCCCGTGACGAAAACCGGCCCGGAGATATCCAATTGCAGGGCAGATTGCACTTCGGCTTCCTCCAGGCATTCGCCAGCGATCAGGATATCCGTGAACGGGATCTTCCGTACAGTCGAATAAGGTGTGCCCGACTTTTCAAGAGCTGCTATGAGCCGATCCCTGCCGGGTTCGCCACTGATGGAGCGATCTATGATCCAATGCATGCTGTTGGCGGATTTACCTAGAATCAATGCCCACCCAGGCAATTCGGCGCAATAGAACTGCCCGCTTACCGTGATGTGGAAAATCCAACTGCGCCCCGCTGTACAGGCAGGAGAGACCGCCCCAAAGAGCGGTTTCATTCCATGACTATTTGCGAAACGGCACTTTCTTACGCCTATAAGCCGGCTGATCAAGGTTCTGGCCCTGGTGCACGGTGGCGACGACTTTTTCGAAGCGCATACTGATGGTGTCGTCCTGCTTGGCCAGCTGATTACGGCTTAGGCCTCCCTCACCGGGAGCGTGCTCGGGCGGTTCGGCGGTTGCAGGGGCTACGGCGCCGGCAATCAGTTCATGCTGCTGGGCGTCAAGGGGATGTGCGGCGTGGGGATCGGATGGGATTTCGCAGTCCGCAGGATGGCGTAATTCATCCGCGTCAGCATCGGCGTTGGCGGAAGAAGGTACCAGTTCGCCATCCGGAATTTCAGGAGCCTGAAAGGACGGCTGGGTACCAAAAGGCTTGGACGGATGCCTGGGCGAACGACGCTTAGGAGTGCCCGGTTTTACTGGTGCTACTTCATCATCATCGTCATCTGCGGAAGGCAGACTGACTTCGCTGATAGCATGCTGCGGCGTGCCGAGCTTTCGGCTGCGAACTTTTGGCAGTTCAGGCTGAGCCGCGGCGCGGTTCTTACGACCGAGTTCAGCGGCGCGCTCTTCTTCTGCCTTGCGCTTGCCGGCATGGATCGATTCCAGAGCCTGGGCAAGCGCCTTGCTCACCTGGCTGGGATCCGAAGTCTGAGCGGAATGCGGCTGCGATACCGGAGGCCGTGGCAACTGCCGGGGAGCGGAAGTGGAAGGCTGAGATGGAATAGAAGGCAGAACGACCGTGTTCTCGTGCGAAGCATCGCTGTCGGTGGACTCGGGCCTGATGCGATTGCCGCTGGGCTTCAGTACCGGCGATGCCTGACCGCGTGAAGACAGCGCTTCTGGAACTCGAGATGTTTTGGACGGCACGGGAGTCTCCGCTTCCAGGTGCTGCATGTGCGCTTCCTGAAGCGTAGCCTGAGGAGAAGGCGAAACAGTTCCAGCAGTGGAAGCGACAGAGTGCGCCAGACAAAGCGTCAGGCGAATGCTTTCCCGCGCATTCTCATCAATGGTCGCCGCCATGTGGACGGGAAGTCCTGAAGGAAGGCGCTTACGCAGTTCCTGAATGATACGATCGGCTTCCGCCAGATTAAATTTCTTGCCGCCGGTGATCAGAACCATGGCGCGGTTAGCCAACCCAAGCGCTCCCTGATCGTGCAGCATGGGGCATTCCGCTACGCGCTCCATCAGCTTGGCCAGCGACTCGTGCCCTTCAATTTCGCCATGCGCGCACCAGCAGTTCTCCTGGATGTCAGAGCCCACATTGCGACCAAAAGCCGTACGGATTTCCTCCAGAGAGATCCCCTGAGTCGCCGCCGCGCCGCTCAGCCCCTGCTTGGCAAGAGACTGCGACAGAGCTTCCAGCGAGCGGGCCATGGCCTGGCTCATGATATAGAAGGCGTTGCGCACATTCTGTGCGACGCTGGGCACGGGCAGAAGGCGCTCGTGAGAGAAAACCAGCACGGCATCACAAAGCTGCCGCAGTTCGTGCAGCGCCTCGCGGGAGCGTCGCAGGCGACGGCGTCCTTCAAAAGCAAAAGGCATAATGGCGCAGGCAACCACGGGAATCCCGCGACGCTTGGCCTCCAGCGCAATACGCGCACACAGTACGCTGCCTATGCCGCCGCCCAGACCGCAGGCCAGCAGCAGAAGGCCCGCGCCTTCCACAGCCTGATTGATCTGCGCGCGTGACACATCGGCCGCTTCACCCGCCAGCTCAGCGTCGCCATAGGTGCCGAGGCCGCGCAGCATATCGTTGGCGATAAGTTCTTTGCGTGGCACCACGGAGCCGTCCACCGAGGACTGATCCGCATCGATCGCCAGCATGTCGTAGGACTCGTGACCGTAAAGCACCAGTTGATCGAGAGCGCTGATGCCGGCGCGGCCCACACCAACGATTCGCAGCCGCGTGGTAAACCCCCGGGGCAACGGCGGCAGCCCGTCTTTTGTCTTTTCGATCATACTAATGCTTTTATATGGTTAGGAGATAGCGATAGCGACGGTGTTGCGCGTAAAAAGGGCTTGCGGGACATTTCGAATCAAACCAGACGCAGATTTCCAAACATACGCTTGATAGACTGGCGCATCCGCGCCCAACCCTTTACTGGAGGCGCCTCCAGTTCAGCCTGGCGGGCGTATTGCAGCAGACCAAGCACCGTGGTCAGGTCCGGGCGATTGGCGTAGTTCTGGTTGCCTTCAAAAGGGAAAGTCTGGCCGTATTCCACGGGGTAAGGGAAAACGGTGGATGCCAGATCCAGGATACCGCGCGTGTGCGAGGCGCCGCCGGTCAGGTAGATGCTGCCGCCGAAGTCAGCCCAGAAAGGCTGCTGGGAAAGATCGTGCAGGATGATTTCAAATATCTCCAGCTGGCGTGCTTCCATGATTTTAACCAGCGACTCACGCCATACCTTCCGCTCTTCAAAGTTATAGCTGGCAGGGATCGTGATCTGATCGTCAAGCTGCTCATCGGAGATCGTGACTGAGCCTTCCAGCCGCTTCAGCGCCTCGGCCTTTGCGTACGGAATCTTGAGACCAGCCACAATGTCGTTGGTGAGATGCTCACCGCCCACACCCAGCACGCCGGTGTGCACCACCGCACCGCGATCATAAGCAATGTAATCTGTTACACCGCCGCCGCAATTAATAACTACCGCGCCAAGCTGCTTCAGACTTTTGGGCAGGATGGCCTGAGCCGTGGCGTAAGAGCTGAGCGCAAAGTTTTTAACGTCGATGGAGAGCTCCTTGACGCAGCGGATGGTGGTCTGCAGGCGCGTGGCAAGGCCATAAACCAGGTGATAATCCGCCGCCAGGCGCTTGCTGGCCAGACCGATCGGATTATCGGTAATAGAGGAGTCGTCCAGAATGTAATGCTGAAGAAGATCGTGGATGAGAGCGTGATCCATCGGCAGGGCATGCCGGCAGGCCATATGCTTCAGTTCCTTCAGCACATCTTCCGTAATCTCATCATTCTCGCCATGCACTACGGTGGAGACGCGCGTGTTGGTGCCGCGAATGTGCGCGCCGGATATGGCGAGGTACACCTCGTTGATCATCACGTCGGTCTTCTTTTCCGCATCCATAAGCGCGTCGTGTACGCAACGCTGGGCGGTATCGAAATCCACAATTTCGCATTTGCGCACCTGGCCACTGGGTTCCTCACCCACGCCAAGCAGTGCCAGGGTACCGTCGGAACGCAGTTCCGCCACGGCGCACACGATCTTGCAGCTCCCGATTTCAAGAGCTACGATGATATTGCGATCATTCGACCAGAACATATGCGGATATAGAGAGTAAGAAGCGGGAAAAGAGAGGAGAAAAACGGAAGAGGAAAATGGACGGCGGATATCTTAAGGCAAGCCCTAAACTCCATGTATTATTATCCATCTGTATCTAATCGAGACGCGGACGTCAAAAGTATAACACCGTCATGTTTAAATAAATGACATACGTGGACAAATCATCAGTATGGTTTGTCACGTCGCACGACCGCGGCGCGCTGTGCGCGTAGGGGCCGGCGTACTTTCGCCATTGCCGGGGCGATCTGTCGCGGACTCAGGAGCAGTCGGCGATCCAGGTGTGCTCAGTTCGTCCGGTTTCGGATCCTGCTTGAACGTAACAGGTACACTGGAAGCAGGCGTCAGGTCGATGGTTGCGACTGTGCGATTGGTTTCCTGCTTCAGCACCTTGTACAGGCGGTCCAGTTGCTCGGCAATGGAGTCGAGACGGAACATGACTTCCATGCCATCCGCCATGTGGCCCTTCATGCAAAGAGGCTGGTCCAGATCGATCTTGCGAATATCCAGCATGCCACGCAACTCGCTCAGTTCGAATTTGTTGACCAGCTCCAGCGCCGCCATCAGTTCTTTCTGATCCAGAGTCTGGCCGGGATGCATATCCGCCACGTTCAGGCCCACGATCATCGGCATGGGCTGCATCACTTCCCCTTCCCGCGGCTCGAGAACGGTACCGTTGCGGTCCACATAGAACTCCGTGGCGGTGCTGGCGGAGCCCGTGTTCGGGATTCGCGCCACGGGCTGCCGCTCCACAATGCGGATGATGATTGTGGAAGGCAGGCGGCGCTCCACCTGAGCTTCCGCCACGTAGGGCAGCCGCTCCACATCGCGCTCTACAGCGCTTAGGGAGTAGCCGAGAATATTGGAGCCGATCGCGAGTCCGGTTGCCTGGCGAATCTGCGCCTGGGTGAAATTTCCGCGGCTTTCGATGCGGATTTCACTGATGGCAAAGGCTGGGTTCTCATACACGGTCCACTTCATGAAGCCGCGTATGGAGGCATGAAAGACAATGGTGAAACACCCGAGCACGACCGAGAATACGCCCGTCCAGAAGAGCGTTTTCAGCATCTTCTTGCGGTAGTATTCGCGACGTGTCGTCGTAAAGAGGATATTAACTTCCTGATCGCGTTCCCGAGAGTTCACCCGTCGATTCATTCGTCTTCTCCCATGATGATCACTTCTGTTTCCAGCTCAATCTCCCGCTCCATGCGGGCCTTTTGCTGAATCAGGCCGATGAGGTCTAGCACGTTTTGTGCCGTTGCCTGGCCGTCATTCACGATAAAATTGGCATGTACTTCCGATACTCGCGCATTGCCTACGGCCAGATTCTTCAGACCCAGCTCATCAATCAGCCTTCCGGCGGATATGGTGCCGGGATTCTTGAAGATACAGCCCGCACTGGCGGCGGCCGGCTGGCTGGACCAACGCTTCTCGCTGAACTGTTTCAGGCGTTCCGTAATGGCCTCGGGCTCGGCAGGCTTGCCCTTTAGACGCGCGGAGATGGCGATGTGGTCATTGAAATGCGGCACGTTGCGGTAGTGGATCTCCAGATCGCGGCGATCGATAATGTAGACGTTGCCCTCTATATCGATCGATCGTACTTCTTCCACCACTTCCATCGTCCAGCCCTGCATGGCACCAGCATTCATACGCAGCGCGCCACCCAGATTCCCAGGAATGCCCTCCATGAACTCAAAGCCGCCTAGGCCATGTTTCTTCGCTTCGGCCACAATCTGCTTCAGGCGTACACCGGCACCCACTTCCAGGATGTCGTCCGTTACCATGATGCGATTGAAATAAGGCGCCTTCAGGTGGATGCAGAGACCGCGGATGCCGCCGTCCTTCACCAGCAGGTTGCTGCCCCGGCCAATGAACGTGACGGGAATCTTCTCGGCGGTGGCAAAACGCAGAGCCTTGATGAGATCTCCTTCGTCGCAGGGCTCCAGCCATAGCTGGGCCGGGCCGCCAATCTTCATGGTGGTGTGCTTCGACATCGGCTCCTGACGAATGAGGACGCTGTCCTCCTTCAGGATGCGGCGAAGTCCGGCGTACCAGCTCAGTTCCTGCGCCAGGAAGGTCGCGACTTTGTGGATATCGCCCGCTCCCATGGTGAGGATGAGGTCGCCGTCCTGGACACTACGCGACACGAGGCTGCGCAGACGCTCCAGACGAGGCTCAAAGCTGACTGCGGCATGGCCGCCGGCCCGCACTACTTCAGCCAGCTTTTCGCCGCTGATACCGTCCAGTGGTTTCTCGCTTGCGGCATAGATTTCGGTAAGGAACAGCTCATGCGCGTCGGCAAAAGCGGGAGCAAACTCGTCCAGCAAAAGCTTGGTGCGGGAATAGCG